>JAFARM010000303.1 GCA_019245455.1 Sphingomonadaceae bacterium
CGCTCGGCGGCCTCGTCAAGTCCGGCTGGCGGCCCGACCGGACGATCGTCTACCTGAGCTGGGACGGCGAGGAGCCGATGCTCTTGGGCTCGACCGAATACGCCGAGACGCACGCGGCGGAGCTCAAGGCCAAGACCGTCGTCTACATCAACACCGACGGCAACGAGCGCGGCTTCTACCGCGCCGGCGGCAGTCACGAGTACCAGCGGCTGGCGAACGCGGTCGCCGCCGACGTCACCGACCCCGAGCATGGCGGCCCGGTCCTGGCGCGCGCGCGGGCGAAGCTGCTCGCCGACAGCTATGACGGCCGCGGCCGCGGCGACGAGGAGGCGGCGAAAGCCGCGGACGCCGGCGGCGACCTGCCGATCGGCGCGCTGGGGTCGGGCTCGGACTATTCGTCGTTCCTCCAGCACTTGGGCGTGCCGACGCTCGACGTGGCGTTCGGCGGCGAGGGCTACAGCGGCGGCGTATACCACTCGGTCTATGACAGCTTCGACCACTTCACGCGCTTCGACGATCCGGGGCTGAAGTACGGGGCGGCGATGTCGAAGGTCGTCGGGCGGCTGGTGCTGCGGATCGCCGACGCCGACACGCCGCCGGTCCACTTCACCGACTTCGCCGACACCGTCGCCGGGTACGCGAAGGAGGTCCACAAGCTCGCCGACGAGCGCCGGACCAAGGACGCGCGGCTGGCTCGGTTGGCGGCGGCGGGCGCGTTCACGGCGGCGAGCGACCCGGCCGATCCGGTCGGCGCGCCGGCGGCCGAGACGCCGACGCCGTTCGTCGAACTGGCCGCGCTCGACAATGGCGTGGCGAGGCTGCAGGCGGCGGCGAAGGCGTTCGACGCAACCTATGCGGCGCACGGCGCGACGCTGCCGGCGGAGCGGCGGGCGCGGCTCAACGCGGCGCTGCAGGGCGTCGACCAGCTGCTGCTCGACCCCAAGGGGCTGCCGGGGCGGCCGTGGTACCAGAACCTCGTCTACGCGCCGGGCCGCTTCACCGGCTATGGTGCCAAGACGCTGCCCGGCGTCCGCGAGGCGATCGAGGAGCGGCGCTTCGCCGACGCGACCGAGTACGCCGGGCGGACGGGCGCGGTGCTGGCGGCGTACGCCGCGCGGCTCGACGAGGCGCGGGCGATCGTCGAGGGGCGGTGAGACAGGGGGTGAGACGCCTTTTCTGTCTCCCTCCCCCCCTGGCGCGCAGCGCCAGAGAGCGGGGAGGGCCGGGGTGGGGGCCAGTCGAGGCTGGCGTCGCCGCCCACCCCCACCCCAACCCTCCCCGCTCTACGTTCGCTGCGCTCACGTGGGGGGAGGGAGTCCTGCCGTGACCATCCCCTACGACACCTTCGCCGCGGTCGACATCCGCGTCGGCACCGTCGTCGCCGCCGAGCCCTATCCGGAGGCGAAGAAGCCTGCGATCAAGCTGACGATCGACTTCGGCCCCGGGATCGGCACCAAGCGGTCGAGCGCGCAGATCACCGTCCACTACACCCCCGACGCGCTCGTCGGGCGGCAGGTGGCGGCGGTCGTCAACTTCGCCCCCCGCCAGATCGGCAAGTTCATGTCCGAGGTGCTGCCGCTCGGTTTTCCCGATGCCGACGGCGCGGTGGTCCTGTTCGCGCCGGACAAGGCGGTGCCGAACGGGGCGCGGCTGTTCTAACGCCGGCGCGAGTCATGCTGGCGAAGGCCCGCATCCACGGTCGTCTAAGGCTCCGAACTTTGCGAGTCGCCCGACCGTGGATGCTGGCCTGCGCCAGCATGACACCCGCTTTAAATGAGGTTACGCTTCCGCAGCATGACACCCGCCTGGCATGAGGTCGCGCCTCCTCGCCACCTTCTTCATTTGCCCTGAGGCGTCGCCGCCCTTACCTCGCTTCGTGCAACGATCGGGTGTCCCATGCCTCACGACTTCGACCTCTTCGTCATCGGTGCCGGCTCGGGCGGGGTGCGCGCGGCGCGCGTCGCGGCGGGCTATGGCGCGCGCGTCGGCATCGCTGAGGAACACAAGGTCGGCGGCACCTGCGTCATCCGCGGGTGCGTGCCGAAGAAGCTGCTCGTCTACGGCAGCCACTTCGCCGAGGACCTGGTCGACGCCCGCCGCTTCGGCTGGGACCTGCCGAGCCGCGGCTTCGACTGGCCGACGCTCAGGGACAATGTCCTGGCCGAGGTCGACCGGCTGAACGGCATCTACGAGACGACGCTATCGAGCCACGACGTGGCGCTCCATCGCGGCCGCGCCGAACTGGTCGACGCGCACACCATCCGCCTGTCGTCGGCCGACGGCGACCGCACCGTCACCGCCGACAAGGTGCTGATCGCCACGGGCGCGCGCCCGCTGGTGCCCAAGCTGCCGGGTGCCGAGCTCGGCATCACCTCGAACGAAGTGTTCCACCTCGAACACCTGCCGAAGTCGGTGGTTATCGCCGGCGGCGGCTACATCGCCAACGAGTTCGCCGGCATCTTCCACGAGCTCGGCGTAAAGGTGACGCTGATCAACCGCACCGACGTCATCCTGCGCCAGTACGAGGCGGCGCTGCGCGATCGGCTGATGCAGATCTCGACGATGAAGGGCATCCGCTTCGTCCTCAACTGCGAGCCGACCGGCGTCGAGCGGACCGACGGCGGCATCCGCTTGACGCGCAAGGGCGACGACCCGCTCGACGCCGACCTGCTGCTGTGGGCGGTCGGCCGCCGGCCCAACGTCGAGGGGCTGGGGCTCGAGGCGGCGGGCGTCGCGCTGACCGAGAAGCACGCGATCGCCGTCGACGCCGAAAGCCGGACCAACGTCGATACCATCTGGGCGGTCGGCGACGTCACCGACCGGGTGCAGCTGACGCCGGTCGCGATCCGCGAGGGCCAGGCCTTCGCCGACACGGTGTTCGGCAACAAGCCGTGGACGGTCGACCACAGCTGCATCCCCAGCGCGGTCTTCTCCAACCCGCCGATCGCCAGCGTCGGGCTGACCGAGGCGGCGGCGAAGAACAAGCTCGGCCAGGTCCGCATCTATGCCAGCGACTTCCGGCCGATGAAGAACGTGCTCGCCGGCCGCAACGAGCGCAGCCTGTACAAGCTCGTCGTCGATGATGCGAGCGACGTGGTGGTCGGCGCGCACATGATCGGCCCCGATGCGCCGGAAATCCTCCAGGCGCTGGCGATCGCGGTCAAGGCGAAGCTGACCAAGGCGCAGTTCGACCAGACAGTCGCGCTGCACCCGACGATGGCGGAAGAGCTGGTACTGATGCGGTAGCGCTGGCGCGACGTCAGGACGCGCTGGCGAGCACCCAGCCGATGGTGTTGCGCAGCGGCCCCGCCGGCAGGTTGAAGCGCAGCGCCGCCTCGCTCAGGTCGCTTATGTTGATGACGCCGTTCTTGCCGACCTTGGTGTTGCGGCCCGACGCCACGCTTAGCGCGATCGTGCCGTTGCGCCAGACGTGGAGGTGCGGATAGGCGAGGCCGGTCGTCGTGCCGGGATCGCCGACATAGGTCTGATGATTCTGGTTGAGGACGAAGCACTGCTCGTCGGTGGCCTTCTCGATGAAGTCGTCAAGGTCGATGGTGGTGTCGGGCGTGTAGTCTGCGCGGGTGGCCATGACCGATCTCTCCGAAAGGCTGCTCGGCCCTAGCGCGGATCGGTTTATTCGAGGTTAACCCGGCGGCCGCGGGGCGGTCCAATCCAATTGCACGGCGCTCGGTCGCTGCGTCGGCGGGCGGGCGGCGTCCTCAGGCGATGCCCCTGACTGATATTCCGTCATCCCCACGAAAGCGGGGACCCATCGCCTGCGCTCGGGAGATGGGTCCCCGCTTTCGCGGGGATGACGGAATGATGACCCGCGGGGACTGGAAGGCGATCCGTCCTAATGCACAAAGGACCGATCCGCGCACAGAATCCGCTGTCCTACACGCCCAGCCGTCGCCATGCTGGCAGGCGATGACTGCGTTCCACCCCTCGCCTCGCTCCGTGTCGCCGGTGGCGATGCGCGCGGGGATGGGGTCCCTATCGGCGCGGCGTGACCTTCGTCAACTTCGGCGGGTGCGCCGGACGCCGCGCGCGCCGCGACTCGGGCGAGCGACGCCACCGGGCACATCCGGGTCTTGCCCTGCCACCGTCCGCGCCGCATAGCCGCGCTATGACGCCCTGGACCCTCGATGGCTGGCGCGCGGCGGAGGTCCGCCAGCTCCCCGCCTATCCCGACGCCGCCGCGCTGGCGGCGGCCGAGGCCGAGCTGCGCACCTATCCGCCGCTGGTCTTCGCCGGGGAGGCGCGCGACCTGACGGCGCAGCTTGGCGACGTCGCCGCGGGCAAGGCGTTCCTGCTCCAGGGCGGCGACTGCGCGGAAAGCTTCGCCGATTTTCACCCGAACACGATCCGCGACACGTTCCGCGTCCTGCTGCAGATGGCGGTGGTCCTGACCTTCGCCTCCAAGCTGCCCGTGGTGAAGGTCGGGCGCATGGCCGGGCAGTTCGCCAAGCCGCGTTCGGGCGACACGGAGACGGTCGGCGGTGTCACCCTGCCGAGCTACCGCGGCGACAACATCAACGGCATCGAGTTCACGGCGGAAGCGCGCACGCCCGATCCCGCACGGATGATGCGCGGCTATATGCAGTCGGCCGCCACGCTCAACCTGCTGCGCGCCTTCGCCAGCGGCGGCTATGCCAGCCTGCACCAGGTCCACAAGTGGAACCTCGACTTCGCCGGGCGCTCGCTGTGGAGCGAGCAGTACCAGGCCTTGGCCGACCGCATCGGCGAGGCGCTGGAGTTCATGGCGGCGTGCGGCCTGTCGCCGGAGACGGTGCCGCAGCTGAAGGGCACGAGCTTCTTCACCAGCCACGAGGCGCTGCTGCTGCCCTACGAGGCGGCGCTGACGCGGCAGGACAGCCTGACCGGCGACTGGTACGACACCAGCGCCCATATGCTGTGGATCGGCGACCGCACGCGCTTCGCCGGCAGCGCCCATGTCGAGTTCCTGCGCGGCGTCGGCAACCCGCTTGGCCTGAAGGTCGGGCCGTCGATCACGGCGGACGACCTGCTGCGGCTGGTCGATACGCTCAACCCGGCGAACGTGCCCGGCCGCCTGACGCTGATCGCGCGCTTCGGCGCGAACGAGGTCGAGGCGCACCTGCCGCGACTCGTCCGCGCCGTGGCACGCGCGGGCATGAACGTCGTCTGGTCGTGCGACCCGATGCACGGCAACACGATCAAGGCGGCCGGCGGCTACAAGACGCGCCCCTTCGACCTCATCCTGCGCGAGGTCAGGAGCTTCTTCGCCATTCACCGTGCCGAGGGCACGCACGCCGGCGGCATCCACATCGAGATGACGGGCCAGGACGTGACCGAATGCACCGGCGGCGCGATCGGCGTCACCGACGAGGGGCTGGCCGACCGCTACCAGACGCAGTGCGACCCCCGACTGAACGCCAGTCAGGCGATCGAACTTGCCTTCCTGATCGCCGACAGCCTGAAGGCCGAGCGCGCCCATCGCGACGAGCGCGCCGCCGCCTGACGCGGCCGGAAGCGCTCGGCCGCGGCGTGGCGGCCAGGTTCGCTCGGCTCGCGCGACCGGTTACAGCGCGAAAGACATTGACGCGCGACGTGTGATGATCCTACCACGCCGGGGCGCATTGTCGCGGGGCAGAATCAGGGGAACAAACGTGCGGACCTTGCTCGCAGCCGTCGCTAGTGTCGTCGCCTTGGCCGGCACCCCCGTTGCCGCCCAGGACATGGAAGGGCTGGCCAAGAGCCTGTCGACGACCAAGCCCGAGACGCCGCCCGCCTGCCCGAAGAAGCTGCCCGACGGCAGCTGCCCCGACACCGTCGACACGCGCCAGATGCGCCTGCCCGGTGCCGCCTCCGCCGGCGCAGCCGCAAGCGCGATGGGCCACGCCGTCCGCGAAGACATCCGCATGACCTTCGTCAAGGGCTCGGCCGAACTGACCGCGCGGGCCAAGGCGTCGCTCGACCGGCTGGCCAAGGCGCTGGTCGCGGCCGGCAGCTACCGGCCCTTCACCGTCGAGGGTCACACCGACAGCTCGGGCACGGTCGCCGGCAACCAGGCGCTGAGCCAGGCGCGCGCCGACTCGGTCGCGCGCTATCTCGCGGCCAACGGCGTCGACAAGTCGAAGATCACGGCAAAGGGTTACGGCTCCGATCGTCCGCTCAAGGGCCATGCGGCGACCGACCCGGCCAACCGGCGCGTCGAGGTCAGCGCCTCGTAAGCCACCCCGCGGCCCGCCACGGATAAGCGGGGGAAAGCGCGGCGACAGCACCGGTGCCTGAACAGGGGGGCGCGGACATGGGGGCAGCGGCACGGCGGGGAGGGCGGACGGCGGTCAGCGCCGGGACCATTGCCCTTGTCCTTGCCTCGCCCCTCCTCGCGCAGGCCGCTCCGCCGTCGGCGACGCCTTCGACCGGTCTCGTCAACAACGGTTTGCCGACGTCGCAGGAGATCCGACGTCAGGACGAATCGCCGCCACCTCGGGCCCCGGCCGTCACCGTGCGTTCGCGCGGTGCCATACAGCCTGGACCATGCCCCGCCGTCATCGCCGAGTCGCAGCTTACGGCGCCGCTGGCAGCGATCGACTTCACCGCGCCCGGTGGGGGCGAGCTCAATTCCGGCGTGCGGGCGGCGCTTGCTCATGTCGGTGCTGACCTGGACGGCTCGCCGCGGCCGATCCGCGCCATCTGCGACATCCGCGACGCCGCAAATGCCGCGCTCGCCCGCGCGCACTATGTGGCGACGGTTCGGGTTCCCGAGCAGACCGTTTCCGGGCACCTCAAACTGGAGGTCGTCACCGCCCGGATTGTCGGCCTGCGCGTCCGCGGGGATCCCGGCCGGCTGGCGCATCGCGTCGCGGCCCTGCTCGACCGGTTGCAGAAGATCGACCCGCTGAACGAGACCGACGCCGAGCGTATCCTGCTGCTCGCCGGTGACATCCCTGGAGTCGCGGTGACGCTCGAGCTGCGCCCGGCGCCGTCGGGTAAACTTGGCGAGGTGGTCGGTGAGATCGCCGTCGAGCGCACACCCTATGCCTTGTTCTTCAACGCGCAGAACTACGGCTCGACTCAGATCGGCCGCTATTCGGGGCTGCTCCGCGGCGAGGTCTACGGCCTGACCGGCCTGGCCGATCGCACCTATCTCGGCGTGTTCTCGACGGGGGATTTCAAGGAGCAGCAGGTGCTCCAGTTCGGCCACGACTTCGCCCCGTTCGCCGGCTCGAGCCTGCGCGTCGCCGGCCAGTTCACCTATGCCTGGACGCGGCCGACGATCGTCAGCGGCGGCACCGGCATCGACCTGCGCTCACGCTCGCTCTTGGCAACGGGGTCGCTCAGCTACCCGGTCGTGCGCCGCGGCAACCTCAACCTGCGCGCCGACGGCGGCTTCGACTTCATCGAGCAGCGGACGCGCAGCAACGGCACACCGATCAACACCGACAAGTTGCGCGAGTTCTTCGTCCAGCTGAACGGCGATGCGACCGCCCGCGTCGTCGGCGGCCTCGCGCCGCGATGGCGGCTGGCGGGGGGAGTCGAGCTGCGCAAGGACGTCGATATCTTCGGCGCGACCAAGCAGGGCCAGGCGTCGGGCGGGGCGATCCCGACGCGGTTCGAAGGCGATCCGCAGGCGTTCATCGTCCGGGCGAATGCGCTCGCCGAAGGCCGCGTCCGCTTCGGCCCGCAGAGCCCCTATGCGATTACTGCCTCGGTCGACGCGCGCGGGCAGTATTCAAACCATCCGCTGCTCGCCTTCGACGAGTTCGCCGTCGGCAACCTGACGATCGGCCGCGGTTATGACCCCGACGCGACCTCGGGCGACCAGGCGTACGGCGCGGCGAGCGAAATCCGCATCGGCAAGCCGCAGCCGCTGTCGCGCCGCGACTTCGCCTACGAGGTCATCGGCTTCTACGACGTCATTCACATCAACAACCTCGACAGCAACCGCTTCGAGGCCGACCGCACGCTGCACAGCGTCGGCGGCGGCGTCCGCGCGACATGGGGCAGCCACGGGCGGATCGACATCGTCTACGCCAAGCCGCTCGACAAGGGGCTGGCGATCGACACCGTCAAGCCGCCGGGGCGCCTGCTGGTGTCGCTCACGATCCGCGCGCTGCCGTGGCGATGAGGAGGGCAAGGCCATGATCACTGCCCGCAGTCGCCTGTTTGCCGGAACCGCCGTCGCCGCGCTGGCGGCGACGCCCGCGCTGGCGGGCCCGGCGCTGCCCAACAATGGCACGGTGACGGTTGGCACCGTCGCGGCGACGGCGAGCAACGCGACGCTGAACGGCGACGGATCGGCGGGCCATCCGTTCACCACGTCTGCGGTTCAAGGCAACGGCGCGCTCAACCTAGTGGTCGGAACGACCGGCGGCGGGCCCGGTCAGACCGCGGTCATCAACTGGAACAGCTTCGACATCGGCGCGACGACGGTCGGCGCGACGACAACCCTCAACTCGGTCAATTTTTCGGGCGCGGGCGGGGCCTATTCGGTGCTCAACCGTGTCACTGGAGGGTCGCTGACGCAGATCGCCGGCGCGATCAACGGCGGCGGCAACGGCACGATCTTCGTCATCAACGAATCCGGCATCACGTTCAAGGGCTCGGCGACTGTCACCAACCTGTCGGGGTTTGTCGCCAGTTCGCTCGACATCGACCTCGACAACGACGCCGGCGCGAAGTTCAGCGGGTTCGCCGGCGGCACCGCGACGTCGATCCGCTTTGCGCCGAACGCCGGCACCGCCAATCATGGCGTCCAGATCGATGCCGGCGCGTCGATCGCGCCGGGCGGCACGCTGCTCATCGTCGCGCCGGTCCAGACGGTCGCTTCTGGCGCGACGCTGACCGCCGGCGGCGACGCCGGCTTCGTCGTGGCCGCCGACGCGACGGTCAAGCTCAGCCCGACCAGCATCATCAACGTCGGCATCGCCAGGGGCACCACCTTCACCGGAACCAACGCCTCGTCGATCGGCGGGACGATCCAGGGTCAGCACGTGCTGCTGGCGGCGGCGAGTACGGCAGACATCACCCAGGCCCTGCTCAGCGTCCCCGCCAGCATCACGGCGACAACGGCGACCGCGACCGACAAGGGCATCGTTCTTGCCGTCGGCGGCGACAGCAGCGGCACGGTGACCTTCGCCGCGCCCGATCCAGGTCCGCCGACGCCGGGGGCGCAGTTCGCCGCGCCGCTGTCGGTCACGGGCACCATCATCAGCAGCGCGCGGATCGACGCCACCGCCACCGGCCAGCTGACGCTGGGCGGTACCGTCACGGCGACCGGTGCCCTGACCGGCACCGGCCACGACCTCGTCCT
>JAFARM010000408.1 GCA_019245455.1 Sphingomonadaceae bacterium
CGGGCCGATGCCCATGATGGCGGGATCGAGCCCGACCGACGCCCAGCTGACGATCTTCGCCAGCACCGGGCTGCCGCGCCGCGCCGCTTCGTCGGCGCTCATCACCACCAGCGCCGCCGCGCCGTCGTTGAGGCCGCTGGCGTTGGCGGCGGTCACGGTGCCGTCCTTCCTGAACGCGCCCTTCAGCCCCTTGACGCTGTCGATCGTCGCGCCGTCGCGGATATATTCGTCCGTATCGACGACCGTGTCACCCTTGCGCCCCTTGACCGTCACCGGCGCGATTTCTGCCTTGAAGCGGCCCTCGGCTCTGGCCGCGGACGCCTTGTTCTGGCTGGCGACGGCGAAGGCGTCCTGCGCCTCGCGGCCGATCTGGTACTGCTCGGCGACGTTCTCGGCGGTGATCCCCATGTGATAGCCGTTGAAGGCGTCCCACAGCCCGTCCTTGATCATCGTATCGATCAGCTCGACCGCGCCCATCTTGGTACCGGCGCGCAACGCCTGGGCATGGGTCGATTGACTCATCGACTCCTGGCCCCCGGCGACGACGACGGTCGCGTCGCCGGCCTGGACCGCCTGCGCGGCAAGCGCGACGGCGCGCAGCCCGCTGCCGCAGACCTGGTTGACGCCCCACGCCGGCGTCTCCTTGGCGATGCCTGCGGCCATTGCCGCCTGTCGCGCCGGGTTCTGCCCCTGCGCGGCGGTCAGCACCTGGCCCATGATGACCTCGCTGACCTCATCGGCACCGACGCCGGCTTGGGCCAGCGCAGCGGCGATCGCGGTGCGGCCGAGCTCGTGGGCGGGAACGCTGCCGAACGCACCCATGAAGCTGCCGACGGGGGTGCGCTTGGCGGCGGTGATGACGACGTCTGTCACGGGCGGTCTCCCAAGGATTCGCCGCTCGCAATAGTCCTGCCGCCGCAAAGAAGAAAGTGGCCGCGCGTTGCGGCGCAGCAACCTCTTGTGCTACTGCAGCATATTGATTTTGCGGGGATGACGATGGACCAGAACGCGCGCGCGGCCGATCCGCCTCCGGTCGTCATCAAGAAATACGCCAATCGCCGCCTCTACAACACCGGCACGTCGAGCTACATCACGCTCGAACACCTCGCGGCGATGACGCGCGAAGGGCGCGATTTCCAGGTGTTCGATGCCAAGACCGGCGAGGACATCACGCGGAACGTGCTCGCCCAGATCGTCATGGAGGGCGAGAACGGCAAGCAGACGATGCTCCCCGTGCCGTTCCTGCGCCAGCTGATCGCGCTTTACGGCGATTCGATGCAGGCGATGGTGCCGCACTATCTCGAGGCGTCGCTCGCCGCCTTCGCCAAGAACCAGGCGCAGTTCCGCGACACGGTGGCGGGCGCGTTCGGCGGCGCGGCGTTCGCGCCGTTCGAGGCGATGGCCAAGCAGAACATGGCGATGTTCCAGGCCGCCGCCGATATGCTGACCGGCCGCGCCGCGCTCGCCGCGACCAAGCCGGAGGCGAAGGGGGAAGCGCGCGGGGGGGAACCGGGCGATCTCGAGACGCTGAAGGCCCAGATGGCGGCGCTGCAGGCGCAGTTGGACCGGTTGAGCAAGTAGGGCCTCCCCTATCCGCCCGCGGGAGGGGTCGGGGGTGTGCGGTCGGCGATCGGCGATTAAATAACGCCGCCAGCTCCTCCCCGGAACGGGGAGGTGGCACGCCGCAGGCGTGACGGAGGGGTCGGCCGCCACCTTCATGCAGATCGTCGCGTGGCGAGCGGCCCCTCCGTCACCGCTGCGCGGTGCCACCTCCCCGTTCCGGGGAGGAACTTTGGGCTACCCCCTTCCCCTACGGCTTGACGAACTTCAGCGTCATGCGGTCGCTTTCGCCGATCGCGGCGTATCTCGCCCGGTCCTTGTCGCCCTCCTCGTAGGTCGGCGGCAGCGTCCAAACGCCCTTCGGGTAGTCGTGCGTGTCACGGGGATTGGCGTTGACGTCGGACGCCGCGACGAAGCGGAAGCCGGCGGCTTCCGCCAGGTGCCGGACGGTCGAGACCTTCATATAGCCGCTCGACGCCTGCTTGGCGTCGGGCATCCCTTCGGGCAGGCGATGCTCCTCGACGCCGAGAACGCCGCCTGGCTTCAGCGCGCGGTAGAAGGCGCTGAACGCGGCGGGCGCGAAGCCCCCTTCGACCCAGTTGTGGACGTTGCGGAAGGTCAGCACCATGTCGGCGCTACCCGCCGGCGCGATGTCGTAGCGATCCTTGCCGAAGGCGGTGACGGTCACCTTGACATAGCTGCCGGGGTCGGCGTCGAGCTTGGCCTTGAACCTGGCGACCGACTTGGCCCCGTCCGTCGTGGCAGGGTCGCTGCCAGCGGCGATATAGTGGCCGCGGTCGCGCAGATAGGGGGCAAGGATCTCGGTATACCAGCCGCCCGACGGCCAGATCTCGACGACGGTCATCGTCGGCTTCAGCCCGAAGAACCGCAGCGTCTCGACGGGATGGCGGTATTGGTCCCGCGCGCGATTGGCGTCGGATCGCTGCGGCCCCTGCAGCAGCGCCGCGAGGTCGTCGTCGGCCGCCTGCATCCGCGACGGCACGGGCGCGGCGAGCGCGGGAACGGCGATCAGAAGCGCGAGAAGGACGGCGGGGCGCATCGCGGAGGCTCCTCTTACGGATGCGGTTCCGTAGCGCCGTGCGCGGCGAGCAGGAAGACATATTCCTCCGCCGTCTCCCTGAGCGCCTCCCACCGGCCCGACTTGCCGCCGTGGCCGGCCTCCATATTGGTCTTCAGCAGCAGCGGATTGGCGTCAATCTTCGCGTGCCTCAGCCGCGCCACCCACTTCGCCGGTTCCCAGTACGTCACGCGCGGGTCGTTCAGACCGGCGGTAACGAGCATTGGCGGATAGGCCTGCGCCGTCACATTGTCGTAGGGCGAGTAGGCGGCGATGGCCCGGTAAGCCGCCGCGTCCCCGATCGGGTTACCCCATTCCGGCCACTCGATCGGCGTCAGCGGCAGGGTCGCATCGAGCATCGTGCCGAGCACGTCGACGAACGGCACGTGCGCGACGACCGCCGCCCAGAGCGCCGGATCGGTGTTGGCGACGACACCCATCAGCGTGCCGCCGGCTGAGCCGCCCGAGATCGAGACGTGTCCCGGTGCGGCGAAGCCTGCCCCGATCAGCGCACGGGCGCAGGCGACGAAGTCGGTGAAGGTGTTGGTCCGCCTTTCGAGCTTGCCGTCGAGGTACCAGCGGTAGCCCATGTCGTCGCCACCGCGGACGTGGGCGATTGCGTAGGCGATGCCGCGGTCGAGCAGGCTCAGCCGGCTGGCCGAGAAGCTCGGCGGGATCGCCAGCCCATAGGCGCCGTAGCCGTAGAGGTGGACCTTTCCGCTGCCATCGCGCGGGAAATCATCGCGGTAGACGACCGACACGGGCACCTGCGTGCCGTCGGCGGCGGTCGCGAACAGCCGCTCGGTGCGGTAGCGGCTAGGGTCGTAGCCGCTCGGCACGTCCTGCACCTTGCGCACGATCAGGCGGTCGGCAGCGACGTCATAGTCGTAGGTCGTCGCCGGCGTGACCATGCTGCTGTAGCCGAGCCGCAGCAGCGGCGCGTCGGGCTCCGGGTTCTGGCCGATGGCGACGGTGTAGCTCGCCTCAGGAAACGCGATGCGCCGCTCGGCGCCGTCCGCGAAGATGAGGCGGATGCCGTCGAGGCCGTCGACCCGCTCGCTGAGCGCGAGGTAGCCGGCGAACGCCATGACGCCGCGCAGGTAGACGCGGTCGGAGCCGGCGACGAGCGTCGTCCACTCGCCCGGAGCGTCAAGCGCAGCGGTCGCGAGACGAAAGTTGGCGTGATCGTCGTTCGTCCGCACGACCAACGTCTCGCCGCGGACGTCGACGTCGTACTGCACGCCGGTGGCACGGGCGCGGACCAGCCGCGGCGGCGCGGCCGGGTCGGCGGTGGGGATCAGCCGCACCTCGCTCGTGACGTGGTCGGCGGTGCTGATCTGGAACCAGGCGCGGTCGGTCGAGCGGTCGAGCCCGACGAAGAAGCTGGCATCGGCCTCCTCGTACAGCACGGCGTCTTCGCCGCCCTGCCCCAGCCGGCGGAGGCGCACCCGGAACGGCCGCCACTGATCGTTGACCTCGGTCCAGGCGAGGCTCGCCCCGTCCGCCGCCCACACCGCGACGCCGATCGCGGTCGTCGCCACCAGAGTGTCGGTGCCGGTCGCAAGGTCGCGGACGAACAGCTTGAACCGCTCCGACCCGTCGGTGTCGGCGGTCCAGGCGGCGCGGCTGCCGTCGGGCGAAACGCTGATCCCGGCGAGGCGGAAATAGTCCTTGCCCGCCGCCTCGGCGGGTTCGGACAGGATCACCTGCGCGTCGTCGTCCGGCGCAGGCAGCGGCGTCCCTTCCCGCGCCGGGCGGCGCAGCCAGACGCGGTACTGCCCGCCCGGCTCGAAGCGCCACCAGTAATCCCACGCCCCGTCGCGCACCGGCACGCCGGCGTCGTCGTCCTTCACCCGCCCCTTGAGCTCGGCGAACAGCGTGTCGATCAGCCCGGCGTGCGGTGCCGCCCAGGCGTCGAACCAGGCATTCTCCGCCGCGAGGTGCGCGAGGATCGCCGGGTCGCCGACCTTCGGATAGCCGGGGTCGCGCAGCCAGGCGTAGGGGTCGTCGCGCCGCACGCCGTGGTGGCTGGTGGTGTGCGGCACGCTGGCGGCAGTTGGAGGGCTGGTCATGCGGTTGCGTGTAGTCGGCTTCCGCCGCGCACTCCACCGGGCTAGACATCGCGCGAACGGAGGACCCGATGTCGACCCACGCCGCCCGCCTTGCCGCGCTTCGCGACCAGCTTGCCCGCGAGGGCGTCGCCGGCTTCGTCGTGCCGCTGACCGACGAGCACATGAGCGAATATGTCGGCAGCTATGCCCAGCGCCTCGCCTGGTTGACGGGATTCGGCGGGTCGGCGGGAACGGCGGTGGTGCTCGCCGACAAGGCGGCGATGTTCACCGACGGGCGCTACACGCTGCAGGTGCGCGCGCAGGTCGATGGGCAGCTGTACGACTATGTCGCCGTGCCCGGCACCTCGACGACCGAGTGACTGGCGGCGAACGCACAGGCCGGCGACCGCATCGGCTATGACCCCTGGCTCCACACCAAGGGCTGGGTCGAGGCGACGACGGCGGCGCTCGCGGCCAAGGGCGCGGGGCTGGTCGCGCTGCCGGCGAACCCGATCGACGCGGTCTGGGCCGACCGGCCGCAGCCGTCGCGCGCGCGGCTCGAGGTCCACCGCGACGAACACGCCGGCGAGTCGAGCGCGGCCAAGCGCGCCCGGCTGGCCGAGGGGCTGCGCGCGCGCGGGGCGGACGCCGCCGTCGTCACGGCGCTCGACTCGATCGCCTGGTTGCTCAACGTCCGCGGCCGCGACGTCGAGCATACGCCGGTGCCGCTCGCCTTCGCCCTGCTCCACGCCGACGCGAGCGCCGACCTGTTCGTCGCCGCCGAGAAGCTGTCGGATGAGGTCCGCGCCCACCTGGGCCCCGATGTCCGCGTCGCCGAACGCAGCGCCTTTCCCGCCGCATTGGAGGCGCTGACCGGCACCGTGCTCGCCGATCCGCAATCGGCGGTGGCGGCGGTGTTCGCCCATCTCAAGCGCGCCCGCGTCATCGAGGGCCGCGACCCGTGCGTCGTGCCCAAGGCGGTCAAGAACGCTGAAGAGATCGAGGGGAGCAAGGCCGCCCACGTCCGCGACGGCGCGGCGCTGACGCGCTTCCTTCACTGGTTCGCCAGGGAGGCACCCAAGGGCGGGCTCGACGAGTTGGGGGCCGCGGCCAAGCTCAAGCAGTTCCGCGACCAGACCAACCAGCTCGAGGACCTGAGCTTCGACACGATCAGCGCCGCCGGGCCGAACGCGGCGCTGCCCCACTACCGCGTCGACACCGCCAGCAACCGCGCGATCGAGCGCGACAGCATCTACCTCGTCGATTCGGGCGGGCAGTACCGCGATGGCACGACCGACGTGACGCGGACGCTCGCCGTCGGCACGCCGACGCCGGAGATGCGCGACCGCTTCACCCGTGTGCTGAAGGGCCATATCGCGCTCGCCACCGCCGTCATTCCGGAGGGCACGCGCGGCAACCAGATCGACGCTTTCGCCCGCCAGTTCCTGTGGGCCGCCGGCCTCGACTATGCCCACGGGACCGGCCACGGGGTCGGCAGCTATCTCGCCGTCCACGAAGGGCCGGCGCGGATCGCGACGGCGGCGGGCGGCTATGGCGCGATGGGCGACGAGCCGCTTCGCGCCGGCATGATCCTGTCGAACGAGCCCGGTTACTATAAGCCGAACGAATACGGCATCCGCGTCGAGAACCTGGTCGTCGTCACCCCGCGCGACATCCCCGGCGCCGAGCGACCGATGCTCGGCTTCGACACGCTGACGCTCGCCCCCATCGACCGCAGCCTGATCGACGTCGCGCTGCTGACGCCCGCCGAGATCGCCTGGATCGACGCCTATCACGCGCGCGTTGCCGCAGAGGTCGGCCCCCTGCTCGACGACTCGGCGAAGACGTGGTTGGATACGGCGACGCAACCACTGGAGACGACCCCGTGAAGAAGCTCGCTCTCGCCGCCGCCGCCGTCGCCGGGTCGGCGCTCGCCGCCGCCGGCTGGGTGACGAATGCCTTCGCCGGCACGCCCGAGGCCCCGGCCGGCATCCACTCCGCCTACGACGTCACCATGACGACGATCGACGGCAAGCCGATGCCGTTCAGCCAGTACAAGGGCAAGGTCCTGCTCGTCGTCAACACCGCCAGCTTCTGCGGCTTCACGCCCCAGTACGAGGCGCTCGAGGCGACGCAGATGCGTTACCGCGACAAGGGCTTCACCGTCATCGGCGTGCCCTCGGGCGACTTCATGGGGCAGGAGTACAAGACCAACGCCGAGATCAAGCAGTTCTGCGAATCGAAGTTCGGCATCAACTTCCCGCTGTCGGAGAAGTCGACGGTCGTCGGCCGCAACGCGACGCCCTTCTTCGCCTGGGCAGCGGCGACGCTGGGCGCGAAGGAAGCGCCGAAGTGGAACTTCCACAAGTATCTCGTCGACCGCACCGGCAGGATCGTCGCCTCGTTCGGGAGCGCGACCAAGCCCGACGCGCCCGAGGTGACGGCGGCGATCGAGCGGGCGATCGCCCAGCCGGCGGGGTGAGGCGCGGGGCGCGGATCGCCGGCTTCCCGCGCCGGCCGGCCTTGTGAACCCCAGGATGTCATCCCCGCGAAAGCGGGGACCCATCTCCCAACGCTACTCCAGAAGCGACCCGTAGCGGCTGTCAGCGATCGCCGAGCGGCACCCCATCCTCGGCCGCAGGAGATGGGTCCCCGCTTTCGCGGGGATGACTCGTCGGGGGTGCCGCCCGCTCCCGCGCCTTTCGCCGCGCGAGGTTCGCGCGGAGCGCGGCGGCGAGGCGCTCGGCGCGGGCTTGGGACTGGACGCGGTCGGCCACGCGACCCGCGCTACCCCGCCAGCACTTTCCTTGACAAGCGCCCGCCGCCCCCCGATACGCCGCGCTTCCGCGACCGTGCTGCCGTAGCTCAGTGGTAGAGCGCATCCTTGGTAAGGCTGAGGTCGGGAGTTCAATCCTCCCCGGCAGCACCAGTCGCCCGCAGCCGCGCGCGCGCCGCCAGCCCGACCAGGCCGAAGCCGGTGGCGAGAAAGGCCCAAGCGGCGGGTTCCGGGGCGCTGCTCATGCCCGTCCCGACCGGCACGATGCCGGTTCCGGGGTTTCCGGAGCCGCCGAGGGTGCGGCCTCGCGGGCCCTCTGCTGGCGTCCCTGGAATGCCGGTCGGACCGCCACCGGGACCGACCATTCCGCCGCCGCCAATGCCGTACCCGCTATAGGGCACGCCGGCATATGGCTCGCGAACGTATGGCGCGGTAGCAAGTGTATCGCCGCGTCCCGGCGCATCGGCGGAGGCGAGCGTCGGCAGCGGCTCGCCCAGACCACCGATCAGGTCGCCGCCGACGACCGGCAACGATCCACCCGCGCTCGCCAGTGACGGAGCGCACGGCAGCGCCCGGCTTGCCGGAGCAACGACCGCCGGCCGGGGCGCGGCGTGGTCGAGGCGGTCGGCGGCGCGATGGAGGAGGTGCGCGACCGCGTGTCGTGACGGCGTGTGAACAGCGATTACCGCCGGCGGCGCGGCGACCAGCGGGCAGACGCAGAGGGCGATCGCTTTGGCTTTCAGCATGGGAAACTCGACGCAACTCGGACACGCAGTATTAACGTTTCGTCAACGGTTCGGATGCATCGGGCGAGTAATAAAAGTGTTAACGGTGCATAAGCTTAGCGCCCGCTATCCGGCAGCTGCACCGCGCCGACAGGTTCGCGCCCGCGCATCGCCTGCGCCAGAACGGCGGCTGGGTCGGCGGCGGTAAAGGCATCGCCGGCGCTCGTCTCGGCCAGCTGCGCCCACGTCACCGGCACAGCGACGCCGGCCCCGGCGCGCGCCCGCACTGAAAACGGCATGACCGCGGTCGCACCACGCTGGTTACGTAGCCAGTCGACGAAGATGCGGCCCTTGCGTCTGGTCTTGCTCATGGTCGCGACGAACGCGGCCGGCATCTCTGCCTCAAGCGCTTCAGCGAAGCCGCGCGCCCAGGCCTTGACCGCCGGCCAATCGGCATCGGGTAGCAAAGGCGCGACGACGTGGACACCCTTGCCGCCGGTCAGCATCGGGAAGCTGCCGAGCCCGCGTTCCTGCAGCCGGTCACGGACGAGGACGGCGGCGGTCCTGACGACGGTGAAGTCGAGCCCTTCGTCGGGGTCG
>JAFARM010000423.1 GCA_019245455.1 Sphingomonadaceae bacterium
GCGGAAGTCGATCAAGTCAGCGCCTTTCTTCCCCTCTCCCGCCTGCGGGAGAGGGCGAGAGACGCGCCGTCAGGCGCGGCCCGGGGTGAGGGTGTGGGGTCGTGCAAGGGGACTGCGGCCTCCATCCGGCCGGCGTGGGGCACACCCTCACCCGTTGCGCTGGCGCGCGAGTCGCCTCTCCCGCAAGCGGGAGAGGAGGTCACCGCATCGCCTTGGCGACGTAGTCGAGCCGCTGTAGCGCCGCCATCTGCTCGCCCTGCAGGTATTCGGGCGGTTGCGCCTTGCCGATCGCCCAGGCCATGATGTCGACGTCTTGGCTGTCGAGCAGCGCCTCGAACCAGTCGATCTCGGCGAGGCCCCAGCCGGCGGCGTACTTCTCGGCGAAGCCGCCGATCATCAGGTCGGCCTCGCGCGTGCCACGATGCCAGGCGCGAAAAGACAGGCGGCGGCGGCGGAAGTCGAGATCGGTCAGGTCGGGCATCGGCTCTCCTTCTGGCGCCGGCCGGCCGGTCAGCGCCGGGCCAGCGCCCGCCCTATCGTCGGGCACCGGGCACAAACGCCGACACGCGCGCGCCGGTTCGACCCGGCGCGCGCGTTCGGCTAGACGCCGAGATAGCCATGCGTCCCGCCACGCTCAACCCGCTGTTCGCCGAAGTCACCGCATTGAAGGGGGTGGGTGCGACACTGGCGCGCCAGCTTGCGCGGCTGAAGCTGACGCGCGCCGTCGACCTCATCTTCAACCTGCCGGTGATGGCGATCGAGCGCGTCCCCCTGCCGGCGCTCGATGCCGCCTATGTCGACCGGGTGGTGACGGTGACGCTGACGCCGGTCGCCTACGACAGCGGCTCCCCCCGCGCGCCGTTTCGCGTCAAGGCGGCGGACGCGGCGAACACCTGGATCGACCTCGTCTTCTTCGGCCAGAACGGGGCGTGGGCGCGCAAGCTGTTGCCTTTGCACGAGCCGCGCGTGGTCAGCGGCAAGCTCGACCGCTACGGCCAGTCGCTGCAGATGGCGCACCCCGACGTCGTCCTGCCCGCCGCCGCCGCGTCGCTGCCGGCGCGCGAGCCGGTCTACCGGCTGACCGAGGGGCTGACCAACAAGCGGATGGCGGCGCTCACGGCGGCCGCGCTCGACCGCGCGCCCGAGCTGCCCGAATGGATCGAGCCGAGCGTGCTCGCGCGCCACCGCTGGCCGCCGTGGCGCGCGGCGCTCTCCGCGGCGCACGCGCTGCGCGGGGAGGCCGCGCCCGACCGGCTGGCCTACGACGAGCTGCTGGCGAACCAGCTGGCGTTGCTGCTGGTCCGCGCCAGCACGCGGCGGCGGCGCGGGCGGGCGCTGCCGGGAACGGGGCGGCTGAGCGACGCCCTGCTCGCGCGCCTGCCGTGGCCGCTGACGGGCGCGCAGCGGCGGACGGTCGAGGAGATCCGGGGCGACCTGGCGCAAGGCCAGCCCATGCTTCGCCTGCTCCAGGGCGACGTCGGCAGCGGCAAGACACTCGTCGCCCTGCTCGCCATGCTGACCGTCGTCGAGAGCGGCGCGCAGGCGGCGTTCCTCGCCCCAACCGAGATCCTGGCCCGCCAGCACCATGCGCGGCTGAGCGAGATGGTCGGCGACCTGCCGGTCCGCGTCGCACTGCTGACGGGCCGCGACAAGGGGGCCGAGCGGGCCGCGGTGCTCTCGGGCCTAGCGGGGGGCGGCGTCGACATCCTCGTCGGCACCCACGCCATCTTCCAGGAGGCGGTCGCCTACCGCGACCTCGGCCTGGTCGTCGTCGACGAGCAGCACAAGTTCGGCGTCGAGCAGCGCCTCGCCTTGCAGAAGAAGGCCGCGACCCCGCCACACCTGCTGGCGATGACGGCGACGCCGATCCCGCGGACGCTGGCGCTGACGGCCTATGGCGAGATGGACGTGTCGAAGCTCGACGAGCTGCCGCCCGGCCGCTCGCCGGTCGACACGCGCGTCGTTGCCGCCAGCCGGATCGACGACGTCGTCGCCGGTCTCGCGCGGCACCTTGCGGGCGGCGGCCAGGCCTATTGGGTGTGCCCTTTGGTCGAGGGCAGCGAGGCCGGCGATGAGGCGGCTGCGACCACCCGCGCGGCGGCGCTGCGGGCGCGCTTCGGCGAGGCGGTCGGCCTCGTCCACGGGCGGATGAAGGGAGCGAACAAGGACGCGACAATGGCTGCCTTCGCCGCCGGCACGGTGAAGCTGCTGGTGGCCACCACGGTGATCGAGGTCGGCGTCGACGTGCCCAATGCGACGCTGATGATCGTCGAGGCGGCCGAGCGCTTCGGCCTCGCCCAGCTCCACCAGCTGCGCGGGCGCGTCGGGCGCGGGGCGGGCGCGTCGGTCTGCGTCCTGCTGCGCGGCGACACCGTGTCCGAGACCGCCCGCGCGCGGCTGGCGCTGATGCGGGCAACCAACGACGGCTTCGTCATCGCCGAGGAGGACCTGAAGCTGCGCGGTGCGGGCGAGATCCTCGGGGTGCGGCAGGCGGGCGAGGCGGCGTTCAGGCTGGCAGACCCCGAGCGCACGGCGAAGTTCATCGAGGTCGCCCGCGACGATGCCCGCCTGCTCCTCGACCGCGACGGTGGGCTGGAGGGCGCGCGAGGCCAGGCGGCGCGGCTGCTCCTCTACCTGTTCGAGCGCGACGCCGCCGTCGTCCTGCTACGGTCGGGGTGACGGCAGCCGGCGACGCCGCGATCTGTCGGAGGTGTCGCCGGTCGCCGACGCGGTGCCCCGCATCCGGGCGGTGCCGCGCTGTCCGCCATTGCCGCTGCGTCCGGTCGGGCCTAGGCTCGCGCGCCATGCGCCGCCTGCTCCTCGCCGCCCTGATCGCCGCCGCGCCGGCGTCCGCGGCAACCGCGCCGCAGCTGCTCGCCGCCGGCATGGCGGCCTACTCCGCCCGGCACTTCGACCGCGCGCTGGCCGATTTCCGCAGCCTCGCCGACCGCGGCTCGGCGGTCGGGGAAACGATGCTCGGCACGATGTACGCGCGCGGCGAAGGGGTGCGGCGCGATCCGGCGGCGGCCGCCGGCTACCTGTGCCGGGCCGCCAACCGCGGCTACGCCCCG
>JAFARM010000049.1 GCA_019245455.1 Sphingomonadaceae bacterium
GAGCGCAACACCGATCCGCGGCCGCTGTCGCCGGGTGCCGCCAACCAGGTGCCGAACCTGACCGACGCCCAGGTCGCGGCCGTCCAGACCATCGCCAAGAACGTCTACAACTACAACGCCGGCGACATCCTCGCGATCACCAACAACATCGACGAGAAGTTCGACGTCAAGCTGAGCTGGAACATCAGCGACCGGCAGAAATTCAAGATCACCTACATCAACGCCTACGACGCCACCGACAACCCGCAGAACAGCAGCACGTCGACGACGTCGCCGGCGATCGGCCTCGCCTCGGACGCGTACAAGCTGACCGAGGTCATTCACGCCGGCATCGTCCAGCTGAACTCCGACTGGACGGACCGCTTCTCGACCGAGACGCGCTTCGCTTATCGCTCGACGAAGCGCGGTCAGGACCCCGAGCTGGGTCGCGGCTTCGCCCAGTTCCGCGTCTGCACCGCACCGACCAGCGTCGGCGTCGTCGGCACGTCGAACACCGTCACCTCGTGCGGCACCGGCAACCCGGTCGTCGCGCTCGGCCCCGACATCAGCCGCCAGACCAACTCGCTGTTCACCGACACCTACGACGGCTCGTTCCTGCTGCGCTACAAGGCCGGCAACCACGACTTCAAGGGGCTGGTCGAATATGTCGAGAACCGCACGACCAACGCCTTCCTGCAGTATTCGGCCGGCAGCTATTACTTCGACTCGCTCGCCGACTTCCAGAACCGCACCGCCAGCCAGTTCGATTACCAGAACGCGCTGACGCTCAACCCGAACGACACCGCCGCCAACTTCCGCTACGGCGTCTACACCTTCGGCCTGCAGGACGACTGGAAGGTGTCGAACGCGCTCGCCGTCACCCTCGGCCTGCGTTACGACCTCTACAGCGGCTACAATGCGGTTCGCCTCAACCAGAACTTCATCAACCGCTACGGGTTCAGCAACTACAAGAACTTCGACGGGCTGTTCGCCATCCAGCCGCGCGTCAGCTTCGACTATAAGGGCGTCAAGAACCTCGACGTTCGCGGCGGCTACGGCATCTTCGGCGGCGGCACCCCCGACATCTACGTGTCGAACAGCTATTCGAACACGGGGGCCATCTCGAACCGCATCGCCTCGGTCATCCGCGCGACGCCCGTCGGTGGCAACGCGCTGACCTGCAACGCGCCGTACACCGCTGCCAACGCCGGTGTCTGCACCGCGGCGCTGAACGGCGTCACCGGCACGTCGATCCCCGGCGTCGTCAACAGCTATCTGACGACCAACCTGGCATCGACCGCGACCCAGCTGACCGCCTCGCTCGATCCGCGCTTCAAGGTGCCGACCTACCACCGCATCTCGCTGTCGGCCGACTACCGGCTGTTCGGCATCAACTTCGGCGCCGACTATGTCTTCAACAAGACGATCGAATCGGTGACCTTCACCGATCTGCGCTCGGTCCGCATCGGCACGCTGCCCGACGGCCGGCCGCGCTACACCTTCCTGCTGACGCCGGGCGCGCTCGGGGCGAACGGGTTGCCGATCACCGCCGACACCAACACCGACATCCAGATCACCAATACGCCGCAGGGGCGGAGCCACGTCGGCGTCGTCCGCTTCGACAAGGCATTCGACTGGGGCCTGTCGCTCGGCGGCAGCTACACCTACGAGAGCGTCCGCGACGTGTCGAACGCGACCTCGTCGGTCGCCTCGTCGCTGTACAGCGGGCAGTTCTTCAACGACCCGAACAACGCCGCCTACGGCCGGTCGGCCGACGAGACCAAGTGGTCGTTCAAATACTCGCTCGGCTACGACCACGCCTTCTGGCGCGACTATCG
Source organism: Sphingomonadaceae bacterium (assembly GCA_019245455.1). Taxonomy (GTDB): domain Bacteria; phylum Pseudomonadota; class Alphaproteobacteria; order Sphingomonadales; family Sphingomonadaceae; genus Polymorphobacter_B. The sequence goes on from JAFARM010000049.1 coordinate 1,818, forward strand.
CACCGTCTTCCAGCTGTTCGGCGAGACGCGCGCGGGGCGGCCGTACAGCTTCACCTTCCAGGACAATACGCCGGGCCGCTCGGCGGTGTTCGGCACGATCGGCCAGAGCGGCCAGGTCCTGCTCTATGTTCCGACGGGCCCGAACGATCCCATCGTCACCTACGACAGCACGGCAACGCGCGACTCGCTCGACGGGCTGATCAACGCGACCCAGCTCAAGAACTATCGCGGCCAGGTCGCGGCGAAGAACATCGCCCGGGCGCGCGCCAACACGCAGCTCGACCTGCACCTCGAGCAGGAACTCCCGACCTTCGTCGGCCGGTCGCGCTTCGCCGTCTTCGCCGACATCCAGAACTTCCCGAACCTGATCAACAAGAACTGGGGCGGGCTGTACCAGATCGGTTCGCAGAACGCGACGGTGGTCCAGGTCACCTGCCTCAGCACGCCGCTCGCCATCGGCGCGCCGATCCCCGCGGGCGTCGCCAACACGACTTCGACCCAGCCCTGCGCCCAGTATCGCTATTCGAACTATGTCAGCCCGACGGAACAGGTGAACATCACGCAGTCGCTTTACCTGATCCGCATCGGAGCGCGGTTTAAGTTCTAGTCGCAGCGCGGCGTGCCGCTAACGCTTCTGCGTTAGCGGCCGACTCGCGCCAGACCGGCCGGCGGGGCGGCGGGGAAAGCCCGCCGAGTCCGTCCGACGCGGCTTTGCCGCGGCGCGCCCTTGGCTTTCGGTTTTTTTTCTAAACAGAGGGCCGCGGGCAAAGCCCGCGTCGTCGGTCGGCACGCGGCGGGAAGGTCGCCGCGGCCACCGGCCGGTCTCCGCCGACCCGCGCCTAAGCCGAAAATCGCTGAAGCGCGATTTTCGGCTTAGGCGTCGGTCGGCTCGACGGGCACCCCCGCCAGTACCTTCGACGCGCGGATCGTCAGCGACGTCCGCACGTGCTCCACATTCGGGGCGCTCGTCAGCTCGCGCGTCAGGAAGCGCTGGAACGCCGGCAGGTCGCGGGCGACGACCTTCAGGATGAAGTCGATCTCGCCGTTCAGCATATGGCATTCGCGCACCTCGGGCAGGGCGGCGACGTGCTCCTCGAACGCGCGGAGATCCTCCTCGGCCTGGCTCTTCAGGCTGACCATGGCGAACACCGTCACACCCCAGCCGAGCGCCTGCGGATCGAGATCGGCGTGATAGCCGCGGATGACGCCGGCCTCCTCCAACGTCCGCACCCGCCTGAGGCACGGCGGTGCCGTCAGCCCGGCGCGCTCGGCGAGTTCGACGTTGGTGATGCGGCCCTCGGCCTGGAGATGCGTCAGGATCACCCGATCGATCGGATCGAGCTGAAGGCGCGAACGGTGCATGGCGCAATCAATGGCCCCGCGCGCGCGCGATTACTATCGGAATGTGTCGCGGAAGCGCGTTTAGTTGCGCTCGGCGCACGATCGCCTACATGGGGGCGATGACAGACCGACACGTCAAGGTGCTGGTGCTCGGCTCCGGCCCGGCCGGCTACACCGCCGCCATCTACGCCGCGCGCGCGGCGCTGTCGCCGGTGCTGACCGAGGGGCTGCAGCCCGGTGGCCAGCTGACGATCACCACCGATGTCGAGAACTATCCGGGCTTTGCCGAGGTCATCCAGGGTCCTTGG
>JAFARM010000070.1 GCA_019245455.1 Sphingomonadaceae bacterium
GATGGCTTGGGCGCCATCAGCTTGGGGTTGAACTGAAGCGCGCCGAGCCCGGCCTGGCTCGTGACGCCCGCGAGCAGCGCGACCGCAAACAGCCCGGCGAGCGAGGGGGCGAGCTGCCAGCCGGCCTGGGCGAGCGGGCGGGTCGGCGAGAATTCCTCGATATCGCCGCGGCCGAATTGCAGGCTGGCGATGATCAGCCCCTTGCACGCCGCGAGCAACGACGGGCCCAGCATCGCCATCCACGCGCAGCCTGCCAGCACGACCAACGCGGTCGCGAAATCACGCGAGCGCAGGACCTGGCCGTCCTCGTGCGCTTTTTGTTTGCGCTTGGCTGTTGGGGCTTCGGTCTTGTCGCCGAACTGCTCAGCCATGGGCGGTCACCCGAACGCCAGCCGTTGCGTGGCGTCGAGCCCCTCGCGGATCACGACGAGCATGTAATCGCCCATAGCGGGGAAGGCCATCGCCAGGCCGACGACGCCCACCGCCAGGCTGGCGGGAAGGCCCACCGCGAACAGGTTGAGCGCGGGCGCGGCGCGGCTGATCAGGCCGACGATGAGGTTTAGGCACATCAGCAGGAACCCGACCGGCAGCGCGAGCAAAAGGCCGGCGGCGAAGGCGTATGCCCCGAACATCGCGATCGCCCGCGCGCGCTCGGGCGCGATCCAGGCGGCACCGGCGGGCATCGCGTCATAGCTTTTGACGAGCATGTCGACGAGTACCAGATGGCCGTCGACCGACAGGAACAGGAGCGTCATCAGGATCGACAGGAACTGGCCGACGGCGGGAGTCGCGGTGTTGCTGCCAGGGTCGATCGCGTTGGCGAAGCCCAGGCCCATCGACGTGCTGATCACCTCGCTGGCCACGAACGGCGCGGCGAAGGCGATCTGCAGGATGAACCCGATGGCGAGCCCCGCGACGGCCTCGCCGGCGATGGCGAGGAAGGTGGCGAGCGCGAACACTTGCGCGGGCGGCGCCACGTGATGCGTGCCGAGCACGAGCACCCCGATCGCGCCCGAGAGCGCGACGCGCACCTGCACCGGCACGCCGAACGCGCCGAACACCGGCGCCGCGACGAACGCCGCGCCGATCCGGACCATGACGAACAAGAGCGTCCAGAACTGCGGCTCGATCGAGAGGCCAAAGCCGAGCATCGCTATTTGACCAGATCGGGAATGCGCTGGAAGATGTCGATCGTGAAGTCGGTGAGCAGCCCCATGATGAGCCCGCCGAAGATCACCAGCGACACGCCGACCACGACCAGCTTGGGGACGAAAGTCAGCGTCTGTTCGTTGATCGAGGTCGCTGCCTGCACCATGCCGAGGATCAGCCCGGCGAGCAGCGCCGGGATCAGGATCGGCGCGGCGGCGAGCGCCAGCACCCAGAGCGACTGGTCGGCGACGCCAAGGAAATAGTCAGCGTCCATAGGAAGGTGACTTTCTGAAATCCTCCCCGGGACGGGGAGGGGGCGTTGGCGCTTTGGCCAGCCCCCGGCTGGTCAAGATTGTGTCTGGCAAACACAATCTCGCGCCAACGCTCGGCGCAGCCGAGTGGTGGAGGGGGCTCGCTGGGTATGAACCTGCTTGCCGCCCCCCCTCCGTCAGCCGCTGCGCGGCTGCCACCTCCCCATAAATGGGGAGGATTTTGGCGGCCCTCCTCACGACGCGAAGCTCGCGGCCAGGCTGCCCATCATCATCGCCCAGCCATCGACCAGCACGAACAATAAGAGCTTGAACGGCATCGAGATGATCGTCGGCGACAGCATCGCCATGCCCAGGCTCATCAGCACCGTGGCGACCACGAGATCGATCACGAGGAACGGCAGAAAGATGAGGAAGCCGATCTGGAACGCGGTCTTGAGCTCGCTCGTCACGAAGGCGGGCAGCAGCACGGTGTAGGGGATGTCGGCGGGCCTGGCGAAGCGGCCGGTCTTGGCGAGGTCGGCGAACAGCTTCAGGTCCTTCATCCGCGTCTGCTTGACCATGAAGGCATGCAGCGGCTGGCCGGCGGTGGC
>JAFARM010000076.1 GCA_019245455.1 Sphingomonadaceae bacterium
TCGCCATGCTCAAGGTGCAGGCGACGCGGATGCTCGAGGCGGTCGCACGCGAGGCGGCGCAGGTGCTCGGCGGCGCCAGCTATCTCAAGGGGTCGAAGGTCGAGCGCATCTACCGCGAGGTCCGCGTCAACGCCATCGGCGGCGGCAGCGAGGAGATCATGCTCGACCTCGCCGGGCGGCAGCTCGGCTACCGCTGAGTTGCGGCGCGGCGTCGCCGGCGTGCCGACCTGATCGCTGGCATCAGATCATTGTTATCCTCGATGCGTAGCATACGAATATCGCGCACTGACGGTTCAAACCAATCATAGGTGCGTGTCAATTCCTGGACGGCCAAGACACAGGTCACGGCATCAACCTCGTCGTCGCCGAAATAGGTGCTGCCCTGCTGATTAGTGAACCCGTGACGCCCGAGAACATTGCGAATATCTACGTAGGCGTTACGCCAAGATGTGTTGTGGTAGGTTTGTTCGAGCGTAGCGGTATCGAGATCGAGAACGATAGCGTACATCGGTCTCTTCCGGCCTGAATTGTGACCGATGCCGGCACCGGTCGGGGCTCGCAGCTCAAATGCGATCGAAGCCATGATCAGAGTCTAGCGTCTTTCTGGTAGGCTGCCTAGCCGTGCGGCCGCCGCCCGTCGCAACCGGTCGTTGATCGCCGTGCCGATGCCGGAGTCGGGGATCGGCGCGACGGCGATCCGCTCGGCCGCGCTCGCTTGCGCCGTGTGGAGTGCGGCGAACAGGGCGGCGGCGGCTTCGGCGAGGTCGCCGCTCGCCGACAGGGTGAGGTCGCCCGCGACCGGGCCGAAGCCGATGAGGAACTCGCCCGCCCGCCGCTCGGTCGCGTTGAGCCGCAGCGGCTGGCGCGGCGCATAGTGGCTGGCGAGCTGGCCCGGGGCGACGATCCCCGGGCCGGCGGCGGCGGTGATGCCGAGCGCCTCGGCCGGCACGCCGCCGGGGCGGAGCAGGCTGACGCGGTCGCCTTCGACGCGGACGATGGTGCTTTCGAGGCCCCCCGGCGTCGGCCCGGCGTCGATGATCAGCGGCACGGCGTCGCCCAGGCTCGCGGCGACGTGGGCGGCGGTCGTCGCGCTGATCCGCCCGCTGGCGTTGGCCGACGGCGCGGCGAGCGGCCGGCCGAGGGCGCGCAGCACCGCCGCCATCGCCGGGTGCGCCGGCACGCGCACGGCGAGCGTCGGCAGGCCGGCGGTGACCGCGGGCGCGATGCCGTTGCCCTCGAGTGCCGGCAGAACCAGCGTCAGCGGCCCCGGCCAGAACCGCTCCGCCAGCGCCCGCGCGGTGTCGCCGATCTCGACCAGTGCCGCGGCGGCGGCAAGGTCGGGGACATGGACGATCAGCGGGTTGAACCCCGGCCGGCCCTTGGCGGCATAGATGCGGGCGACCGCCCGGCTGTCGGTGGCGTCGCCGGCGAGGCCGTAGACGGTCTCGGTCGGCACCGCGACGATGCCGCCCGCGGCGAGCGCGGCGACCGCGCGGGCGATTCCGGCGTCGTCGGCCGCATCAACGTCCATCCTGGCTGTCATCCCGGCGAAGGCCGGGACCCATGACCTCGACCGTCCGAGTTCATGGGTCCCGGCCTGCGCCGGGATGACACCAAGCAGCGACCGCGCCCTGATGGCTCCATCGCTTGACCAAACCCCTCACCGCCGCCGGCGGTCGTACCAGGCGACGAGCGCCACCAGCACCAGCCCGACCACCAGCCCGATGACGATGCCGAGCGACCCCTGGCCGTAATGCACGCCGATCCCGGCTCCGGCCAGGAGCGCGATCGCCAGAAGGAAGCCGCCGCCGATCTGCATCGTCCGCCTCATCGCGGCAAAGCGCGCGGCGCACAAGCCGTGCCGTGACGCCACGGCCGATCGCCGCGCTTGGCGGGGGCGTGCGCCGCGCGCTAAGGTCCACGGCCATGAAGCGATGTTCCGTCGGCGGCCTCGCCGTCGCCCTCGGACTTGGCCACGCCGCCGCGGCGGGGGCAGAGGTCACGCCCGCGCCGGCGACCCAAGCGCCCGCGCCTCCTCCCCCGGCGGTTCGAGCGCCGTCGTCGGCCTCGCCGGCGACCCAAGCGCCCGCCGCGCGGGCGGATGGTCCGCCGGTGCCGCCCGATCCCGCCGCCGCGCTGCCGCTCGACGATCGCCCCGGCCTCGTCCCCTGGCCCGCCGCAACGCCGGGCGATGCCGCGCCCGCCGCGGCCGCACCCGGCGATATGCGCTATTCGGTCGACGTCACCGGCCTCGACGACCTGCGCCTCGACAAGGCCTTCCGCGCCAGCTCGGCGCTGGTCAAGGGACGCGGCGCGCCGGCCAACCTCGCCCAGATCGACCGCCGCATCGCCGAGGACCGCGAGCTGATCGACGTCCTGCTGCGTGCCCAAGGCTATTACGGCGGCCGCACGACGGTGACGCTCGCGCCGGGGCCGCCGGCCGCGGTGACGCTCGCTGTCGATTCCGGCCCGCTGTACCGGGTCAGCGCGGTCGCCGTCACCGTCCCCGACGGCGGCGCCGCCGACATCGTCCGCGCCGGGCTTGGCGTCCGCGCCGGCGACCCGCTCGTCGCGGCGACGGTGCAGGCGGGGCAGGACGGGCTGAAGGCGTATCTCGCCGCCCACGGCCACCCGTTCCCGACGATCGCGCCGCCCGACATCGTCGTCGACCACGCGACGCGCACGGCGACGCTGACGCAGGCCGTCGACCCCGGCCCGGCGGGCGTCTTCGGACGGGTGCGCGGCACCGGCAGCGGCATCGTCCCCCCGCGCGAACTCGAGCGGCTGGCGCGCTTCCGCCCCGGCCAGCCGTACGACGCGGGCCAGCTCGACGACCTCCGCCGCGCGCTGATCGCCACCGGCCTCGTCGGCGCGGTGACGCTGACCCCGGTCGCCGCCGGTCCCGCGCCGGGGGGCACGGAGGCGATCGACATCGTGGTCAAGACCGAGACCGCGCCGCTGCGGACGGTGGCCGCCACGCTCGGCTATTCGACGTCGCAGGGCGTGCGCGCCGAGGCGAGCTGGCAGCACCGCAACCTGCTGCCGCCGAATGGCCAGGTCACCTTCCGCGCCGTCGGGGCCGAGCGCGAGCAGCTCGTCGGGGCGGAGCTCAGGCGGCTCAACTGGCGGCAGCGCGACCTGACGCTGACGCTGGGCGCGACCTTCGACACGGCGACACAGGATGCGTTCAACGCCCGCACGCTGACCTTCGCCGCATCGGTCGCGCGCGAGACCAACCTGATCTGGCAGAAGAAATGGTATTTCTCGGCGGGCGCCGAGACCGACATCTCCGAGGAGCGCGACAAGAGCGCCCCCGGTGAGCCGCAGCGCGTCTATTACATCGCCGCGGTGCCGGTCAGCCTGACCTACGACGGGTCGGACAACCTGCTCGACCCTCACCGCGGCTTCCGCCTGACGGTGCGCGCCTCGCCCGAACTGTCGTTCAACGGCGACATCTTCGGCTATATGAAGCTGCAGGGGGAGGCGAGCGTCTATGTTCCCTTCGGCGACCGCGTGACCTTCGCCGCGCGTGGCCACGCCGGCACCATCGCCGGCGCGGCGCAGCGCGATATCGCCCCGACGCGGCGCTTCTACGCTGGCGGCGGCGGCTCGGTGCGCGGCTTCGGCTTCCAGGCGGTCGGGCCGCAGGCGCCCGACGGCACGCCGACCGGCGGCGATTCGATCGTCGAGGGGTCGGCCGAGGTCCGCGTCCGCTTCGGCGACTTCGGCGTCGTGCCCTTCTTCGACGCCGGCGAGGTAGACACCTCGCTGCTGCCGCGCTTCCGCGACGTGCGCTACGGCGGCGGCATCGGCTTCCGCTACTACACCGGCTTCGGGCCGGTGCGGATCGACATCGCG
>JAFARM010000095.1 GCA_019245455.1 Sphingomonadaceae bacterium
CGAGGTGATCACCACCGATGGCCTGCGCTCCTATGGCGCTGCGATGGACGAGCTCGGCAATCGCGACCGCCAAGAGGTGGGTCGCTGGGCCAATAACAGGGTCGAGAACTCACACCTGCCGTTCCGACGACGAGAGCGCGCCATGGCCAGGTTCAGGCGGATGAGCTCCCTTCAGAAGTTCGCCTCGGTCCACGCCAATGTACACAACCACTTCAGTCTCGAACGCCACCTCGTCGACCGTCAAACCTACAAGGAACGCCGTTCCGCCGCGCTTGCGGAGTGGCAGTCGCTGGCCAGCTGAGCCTCACGCCCAAAGCCCGATCTGCATCCGGTGGAGAGCGGTTCGCGTTAGACTGACACCTCCAGCGCGACTACTACTGCCAGTCTCGCCGCAGCAACCGCCTGTTCGAGCTCGGCCTTGGCGAGGTCGCGCTCGCCTTCGCGGCCGCGTCGTCGAAAACCGACCAGCAACTCATCGCCGACCTGTTCGCCGCCCACGGCCGCGAAGGCTTCGCCCGTGCTTGGCTCAACGCCCGCGGCGTTGGATGGGCCGCCCGGCTGATGAACTCCTAGCCGCCACGCGTTGGTTTTCACCCGTATACTTCGTCCAGCCGTTGGGCGAGGTACCGCCCGGCTTGTATCGGCGGCTCCATACTTGCGCTGCCTTCCGCCCCGATCGGATGGATCATCACGTCGGGATTGGTGGCGAAGAACAGCGGGATCGAGAGGCGGTCGCGGCCGCTCGTGTTGACGACGCGATGCTCGGTGGCGATCAGCCGGCCGCCGCTCCACCGCGCGAGCATCTCGCCGACGTTGACGACGAACGTGCCCGGGATCGGCGGCGCGGCGATCCAGCCGCCATCGAAGCCACGGACCTGCAGCCCGCCGATCGTGTCCTGCGCCAGGATCGTCAGGCACTCATAGTCGCAGTGCGCGCCGATGCCCAGGACCTCCGTGGACGACGGCACTGGCTGCGACGGGTAGTGCAGCAACCGCATCGTCGCCACTGGCTTGTCGACCTTGCCCGCGAACCAGTCGTCGCCGAGGCCAAGCCCGTGCGCCAGCATGGCGAACACCTCGACCGCCAGCGCGCGGCCGGCGGCGAAATAGCCCGCGACCGCTTGGCGGAACCCCGCCGGCCGGTCGGGCCACAGGTTGCGGATGGCGTCGCCCTCGATGCCCGGCCATGGTGGCCGGCCGGGAGCGTCATAGCCGAGGTCGAACGCCTCCTTGAGGTCGCCCTTGGCGGCGGGGTCGCTGCTTTCCGCCAGCAGCGGCAGATAGCCGCGCCGGCGGCCACCCAGTTCGTAGTGCACCGCCAGCTTCTCGGCCTCGGGCAGCGCGAAGAAGGCGCGGGCGGCGGCGAAGGCGGAGTCGATCGTCGCGGCGGGGATCCCGTGGCCGGCGATATAGAGGAAGCCGACGTCGCGGCAAGCGGCGAATACCTTCGCCGCCACGGCCCGGCGCGCCGCGGGATCGCCGCCGCGCCACGCGGCGATGTCGACGACGGGCAGTCGCTCGATCGCGACGCGGACGGCGCCGGCCGCCGCGCTCATCGGCTACCCTGGGGCAGCGCGGCGGTCGCTTCCACCTCGAGCCGCCAAGCGGGGTCGATCAGCCCGGCGACGACGATGGTCGCGGCCGGATAGGGCGGTGCGAGCAGCCGAGCGCGCACCGCCTGCACCGCCGGGATATCGGCGCGGTCGGCGACGAAGATGGTCAGGCGGACGAGATCGGCGAGCCCGGCCCCGTGCGCCGTCAACACCTCGGCGATGTTGGCGAACACCTGCGCCGCTTGCGCCTCCGTATCGCCCTCGCCGACCAGCCGCCCTTCGACGTCGAGCGGCCCTTGGCCGGCCAGCAGCAATAGCTGGCCAACGACTAACCGCGCGGGGGCATAGGAGGGCTTCGCGGCCGTCATGCCCAGCCGCTCCGGAGCTCGCCCGCGATCAGCGTGACGGCTGTACCCGCGATCTCGACCATCCCGACGCCCGTGCGGCTGCGCACCAATCCGCCGCGCGCGGACAGCTGGCGACCGGTGAGCGCCGCCTGCCCGAGCCGGGCGGTCCAGAGCGGCGCGATCGCCGCATGCGCCGTCGCCGTCACGGCATCCTCGTCGATGCCGAGCCGCGGCGCGAAGAAGCGCATCACATAGTCGGCGTCCCCCGCCGCGGGCGCGGTGACGATAATTCCTCGCGTATCGATGCCTCGCAGCGCGGCGAAGTCCGGACGAAGCCCGGCGACATCGGCCTCGGACGCCAGCTCGACGATCAGATCGAGAGCGCCGCGCGCCATGGCGACAGGCGCCACCCCGAGCGCCGTCGCCACCCTCGAATCGGGCGCTGCCGGACGCGGCGTCGCCGCGAGCAGCGTCAGCCACAGCAGCTCGCCCTCGGCTCGCACCGCGAGCGGCCCGGAAGGGGCGGCGAACGTCAGGGTCACGCCATCGGCGAGCCGCCCGGCCTCGCGCAGCACATGTGCCGCCGCCAGCGTGCCATGCCCGCACAGTGCGAGTTCGCCCGACGCGTTAAACCAGCGCAGCGACAGCGTCTCCCCGGCGACGAAGGCGGTCGCGGGCAGCGCGACCTCGCGGGCGATGGCGGCGCAAGCGGTGTCCGGGAGCGGGGCATCGCTCCACACGACCGCGGCGGGGTTGCCGCCGAACGGCGCGGTGCTGAAGGCATTGACGAACGCGAAGCGGGGCGCGCTCATGCCGGCTCGCCCATCATGTCGGACGCGAAGCCAGTCTCGCCACCCTCGAGGGGCGGCGTGAACACGCAGATCAACCGCGT
>JAFARM010000409.1 GCA_019245455.1 Sphingomonadaceae bacterium
GGGCACGGTCGAGGCGGCGCGGCTCGGCGGGCTGGCCGACCCCGCCCATCTCGCCATGGCCCGTTCGTGGGGTCTGGCGCTGCGCCTCGGCCAGCGCCTGACCGGCGGCACGGCGGCGCCGCTGACCGCGAGCCGGCTGACCGTCCAGGGCCTGACGCTGGTGCTGACCCTGGCACCGGCCGACGCACCGTTGTTCGGCGAGGCGGTGACCCGCCGCCTGAAGGCGCTGGCATCGATGCTCGGCCTGGGCAGCGCGGAGCGGGTGGCGACGGCGTAAGCCGCGCTTCCTGCGGCAGGAGACGGAGCGGGCCGGAAGACCCGCTCCGCCCGGTCGCTTACGCCCGCAGGTCGTAGCGGTCGGCGTCCATCACCTTGGCGAACGCGTGCGCGAAGTCGTGGACGAAGCGCTCCTTCGCATCGGCCATGGCATAGGCCTCGGCCTGGGCGCGCAGTTCGGAATGCGAGCCGAAGATCAGGTCGACGCGCGTCGCCGTCCCCTTCTGTTCGTGCGTGTGCCGGTCGCGGCCGATGAAGGCGTTGTCGGTGCCCGCCGGCTTCCACTCGGTGTTCATGTCGAGCAGGTTGACGAAGAAGTCGTTGGTCAGGACGCCGACACGATCGGTGAACACGCCCGCATCGTTGCCGTGGCTGTTGGCGCCGAGCACCCGCAGCCCGCCGACGAGCACCGTCGTCTCCGGCGCGCTGAGGTGGAGCAGCTGGGCGCGGTCGACCAGCGCTTCCTCGGGTGCCATGAAGTGGTGGATGCCGTCACGCCGGTAGTTGCGGAAGCCGTCCGAGCGCGGCTCGAGCGGCTCGAACGACGCCGCGTCGGTCTGCTCCTCGGTCGCGTCGCCGCGGCCGGTCGTGACCTTGACCGTGACCTCGACGCCGCCGTCCCGCGCCGCCTTCTCGACCGCCGCGGCACCGCCAAGGACGATCAGGTCAGCGAGCGAGACATGGCCATGCTCGGCCTTGATCCCCTCCAGCGTCGACAGGACGTGCGCCAGCTGCGCGGGATCGTTCACCTCCCAATCCTTCTGCGGCGCGAGGCGGACGCGGGCACCGTTGGCTCCGCCGCGCTTGTCGCTGTTGCGGAAGGTCGACGCCGACGCCCAGGCTGCCGACACCAGCTGCGGCACGGTCAGGCCGCTCGCCAGGATCTTGGCCTTGAGCGCGGCGATGTCGGCATCCGACAGCGGCGTGCCGGCGGGAATGCGGTCCTGCCAGATCAGCGGCTCCTGCGGCACGAGCGGGCCGAGGTAGCGCGCGACCGGCCCCATGTCGCGGTGGGTCAGCTTGAACCACGCCCGGGCGAAGGCGTCGGCGAGCTGGTCGGGGTTCTCGTAGAAGCGCCGGCTGATCTTCTCGTACTCGGGGTCGAAGCGCAGCGCGAGGTCGCTCGTCAGCATCATCGGCAGCTTCTTCTTCGTCGGGTCGTGCGCGTCGGGGATGTCCGCCTCGGCGTTCTTGGCGACCCACTGCTTGGCCCCGGCCGGGCTCGTCGTCAGCTCCCAGTCGAATTTGAACAGGTTGTCGAAATAATGGTTCGACCACTGCGTCGGCGTCTGGCTCCACGTCACCTCGAGGCCCGAGGTAATCGCGTCGGGGCCATGCCCGCTGCGGTGCTTGCTGCGCCAGCCGAGGCCCTGGTCCTCGATCACCGCGCCTTCCGGCTCGGGACCGATGAACGACGGGTCGCCGGCGCCGTGCGTCTTGCCGAAGGTGTGGCCGCCGGCGATCAGCGCGACCGTCTCCTCGTCGTTCATCGCCATGCGGGCGAAAGTCTCGCGAATGTCGCGGGCCGAGGCGAGCGGGTCGGGGGTGCCGTTCGGTCCCTCGGGGTTGACGTAGATCAGCCCCATCTGCACCGCGCCGAGCGCCTCGTGGAGCTGCCGCTCGCCGCTGTAGCGTTCGTCCCCGAGCCAGCTGCCCTCGGGACCCCAGAACAGCTCCTCCGGCTCCCACGTGTCGGGGCGGCCGCCGGCGAAGCCGAACGTCTTGCCGCCCATCGATTCGATGGCGACGTTGCCGACCAGGACGAACAGATCGGCCCACGACAGGGCCGCGCCGTACTTCTGCTTGATCGGCCACAGCAGGCGGCGACCCTTGTCGAGGTTGCCGTTGTCGGGCCAGCTGTTGAGCGGGGCGAAGCGCTGCTGTCCGCCGCCGGCGCCGCCGCGGCCGTCGCTCGTGCGGTACGTGCCGGCGCTATGCCAGGCAAGGCGGATGAACAGGCCACCATAGTGGCCGAAGTCGGCCGGCCACCAGTCCTGCGAATCGGTCATCAGCGCGGTCAGGTCGGCGATGACGGCATTCAGATCGAGCGTCTTGAACGCGGCCGCATAGTCGAAGTCCGCCCCGAGCGGGTTCGACCGCGGGTTGTGCTGGTTCAACCCTTCAAGGCGCAGGCTCTGCGGCCACCAGTCCTTGTTGCCCCGGCGCGTCGTCGGCCGCGCCACCGGGCACTTGCTCTCTGTGCTGTCGTCGATCCTGGCGTCCACGTCGCGTCTCCTTGGGTCAGGGCTGGCGTCGCCCGACGGACGCCGCGAGTCGTGCTCGGCGCGACATGACAGCGCGAGGCGTGAGTTGTGAAGCCGATTTTTCGAATGAGTTTGATCGACGGGGCCGTTCAGCCGTCGATCGCCGTCATCGTCAGCCGGTTGCCCTTGACGGCGAACCCCAGCCGCCCGTCGACGAGCGCCAGCGCGTCCTTGCCGAAGGCGTCGAAGCGCCACCCCGTCAGCACCGCCAGCCCGTCGCGGACGCCGCCGGCGATGGCGTCGAGCTCGTCGGCCCGCGCGATCAGCTTGGGGGCGACGTTCGCCTCCTTGGCGCGGATCTTGAGCAGCAGCTTCAAGAGGTCGGCGATCAGCGCGCCCTCGCTCGACAGGCCGGGGCGCGGCGCGTCGCGCGCCGGCATCTCGGCGGCGGGCAGCGGCGTGGCCGCCTCCAGCGCCGCCATCAGCCGGCGGCCGATGTCGTTCCCCGCCCATGTCGCCGACAGGCCGCGGAAGCGGGCGAGGTCGGCTTGGCTCTTGGGCGGTGCCGACGCCAGTTCGCCCAGCGTCTCGTCCTTGACGATGCGCTGGCGCGGCACGTCCTTCGCCTTGGCCTCGGTCTCGCGCCAGGCGGCGAGCGCCTTCAACCGCCCGAGGACGTCGGCCTTGCGGCTCGGCAGGCGGATGCGCTGCCACGCCGTGTCCGGGTCGTTGGCGTAGGTGGCGGGGTCGCAGACGCGCGCCATCTCGTCGTCGAGCCATGCGCCGCGCCCCGTCTTCCTGAGCTTCGCCACCATCTTCGGGAACAGCGCGGCGAGGTAGGTGACGTCGCCGATGGCATAGTCGATCTGGCGGTCGTTCAAGGGCCGCCGCGCCCAGTCGGTGAAGCGCGCGCCCTTGTCGATCGTCGTTCCCAGGTACGACTGGACGAGGTTGGCGTAGCTGACCTGCTCGCCCATCCCCAGCGCCATCGCCGCGACCTGCGTGTCGAACAGCGGGGCAGGCGTCTTGCCGGTCAGGTTGTAGATGATCTCCAGGTCCTGCCCTGCGGCGTGGAACACCTTCAGCACGTCGGCCTCGGTCAAAAGGTCGAGCAGCGGCTGAAGGTCGAGGCCGGGCGCCTTGGGGTCGATCGCCGCCGCCTCGTCGCCGCCGGCGATCTGCACTAGGCAGAGGTCGGGAAAAAAGGTGTTCTCGCGCATGAACTCGGTGTCGACAGTGACGAAGTCGGCACCGGCGAGACGGTCGCAGAGGGCGGCAAGGGTGGCGGTGTCGGTGATCAGCGGGTGGATGTGCATACGTCGGTATAAGCGAGGACCGCCCCAAAACAAAGGCCGGAGCGCCTGCGCGCCCCGGCCTTGCGTGAGATCCTCAGCGTGCGATCAGGCGGCGACCAGACCCGTCCGCCGGCGGGCCATGACGCCGATCAGGCCGAACCCGGCGACGAGCATCGCCCAAGCCGCCGGCTCGGGCACCGCGGCGGCCGAGACGCCGTCGAGGAAGACGTAGGGCGGGAAGCCCTGCGGCGTGCCGATCGCCAGGAACGACAGGACGCTGTTCGCCGCCGTCGCGGTGAAGGTGAAGCTCTGCTGTCGCCAGGGCACGAAGCCGTGGCTCGCGTTGTTGACGACGTCGGTGTACTGCGTCTGCTCACCCAGGCTGACCGCGACCTGCTCGGTCGTCGCGCCGGTGAAGAAGTTCGGGTGGTTGGTGAAGCCGTTCTGCTGGTTCGCCGCCCAGAAGAAGTTGACGCGATAGTCCTTGCCCGGCGTGGTCGCGATCGTCTGGTAGACGGGGCGGCCGGTCGGCGAATCGCCATAGCCGCTATAGGCCCCGTCCATGGCGATAAAGTTGCCGCCGCGGGGGCTCGACGGCGTCAGGCCGTTGTTCGACCCCGTGCCCGGACCCCAGAAGGTGATCGTGCCGTAGCCGTCGGAAATACCGTTGGCGTCGAGCCCGCGGTCGGCATGGCCGGCCGCGATGACGAAGTTGTAGCCGTCACCCTGCCAGCCGACGAGGCCGGCGTTCGAGATGATCTGGTCCGGCCCGTGGGTCGTCTGCTCGAACCCGCCGTTGACCACCAGATTGGAGCTTGCCTGCGCGGTACCACCGACCACGGCGACCGCAGCCGCCAGAACAATCTTCAGTCTCATCGAGCCCACCTTCGTCTGAATCCAGCGAGCCGCATTCGACCTTGCCTCTGCCGACGCGACGACCGGCTCCTAAATGCGGTTGACGGTGAACGCAAGACTAAGGTTTAGTTAATGGCAGGATCGGGTAAGGCCGGGCGCCGGCAGCCCGGCGTCAGCCTAGACCCACCCCGCCAGCCAGTCGGCGAGCGCCTGCGGCGTCATGTGGCGGGCGTCGGATAGCGCGGCGAAATGGCCGGGGTTCTTCAGCCGGTCGGTCGCCGGATCGACGATCAGCACCGCCGGCACGCCCTTCACGTCGGCCCCGTAGCGGGCGGCGATGTCCAGGTTCTTATCGCGCCGGCCGATGTCGACGCTGACGACCGCGTAGTGCCGATCGACGAACGCCTTGACCGCCGGCAACGCCAGGACGCCGGCGAGGACGCGGCAGTCGGGGCACCAGTTGCCGCCCAGGTCGATCAGCAGCAGCTTGTGCGCCTTCGCCGCCCGCGCCTTGGCGGCCGCGACGTCGGCGGCGGCATCGGCGGTCTCGTCGTAGGGCAAGGGCAGCGGCTGCGCCAGCGCGGCCATCGTCGCCGTGACCCGCGGCGGTGTGGCGGCGGCAACGGCGAAGCTTGCGGGGATGGCGAGAAGGAGGGCGAGAGCGACGGGGCGGGCGTGCTTCGACAAGCTCAGCATGAGCGGGGGAAGGGCGAGGCGGTGGTAGCGGGGGCGTGCGAGGGCGAGGGAACGCTTCATAGTGGTCTCCACATTCTGTCATCCCCGCGAAAACGGGGACCCATCTCCTACGGCTTGCCTGCGGCGACGAACCCCGCCGCAGCTGAACGACGTTCGGGAGATGGGTCCCCGCTTTCGTGAAGATGACAGGTTGAGGTAAAGCGAACCCCGCCGCCTCGCGACAAAGCTTATCTTGCCATGATCCTACTCCGCTCATGCCGAGCCTGTCGAAGCACGACTGACCGTGTGGCCGTGCTTCGACAAGCTCAGCATGAGCGGGGGTGCTGACTCAGCATGAGGGGGGGGGCTGACGCAGCATGAGCGGGGGGTGCTGACTCAGCATCAGCGGGGGGTGCTG
>JAFARM010000309.1 GCA_019245455.1 Sphingomonadaceae bacterium
CATGGCCTGGGGTCTTGTCGCCGACATCAACGCCGCCGACTACGAACTGCGCCTGAACATCCTCCACGCGAAGGTCGCGGGCCTCAAGGAACAGCTCGGCCCGGCGCTGCAGGTGCCCGACGAGGTCATCGACTTCCTGGCGCGGAAGATCACCGCCAACGTCCGCGAGCTGGAAGGCGCGCTCAACCGCACGGTCGCCTATTCGCGGCTCGTGGGAAAGCCGGTGACGGTCGAGTTCACCCGCGAGACGCTGGCCGACCTGCTCCGCGCGCACGAGAAGAAGCTGACCATCGACGACATCCAGCGCCGCGTTGCCGAGCACTACCATCTGAAGCTCGCCGACCTGCTGTCGGCACGGCGCGCCCGCGAGGTCGCCCGCCCGCGCCAGGTGGCGATGTACCTCGCCAAGCGCCTGACGCCGCGCTCGTTGCCCGAGATCGGCCGCCGCTTCGGCAACCGCGACCACACGACGGTGATGCACGCGGTCAAGCGCATCGACGAGCTGCGCGCCGCCGACCGCGAGCTCGACGCCGACGTCGTGCAGCTGAGCCGGATGCTGGATGGGTGAGCCGCAGCGCGGCGCGCGGTTAATCGGCAAACGCGCTTCAGCGTTAGCCGATTAACGGCCGACTCGCGCAAGGCCGGCCGGCGGGGCGGGCGAGCGCCTCGCCCGAGCCCGTCCGACGCGGCTTCGCCGCGGCGGCCGCTCCGCGGTCACCTCCGCGGCAACGGCCGCGCCTCGCCCCGCCGCCGCCACGCGCAAGCACGTGGCATTCCCCCACCTTTGCCCTTCCCACTGCGCTGCCCTAAGCCGGCGGCCGTGAAGCCCCTCCCCCCCTCCGCCCGCGGCCCGGCGTGGATGCTCGTCGCGTGCGTCGCCTTCGCTGTCATGTGGATGGTGATCCGCGTCGCCAGCCGCAGCGTCCATCCGTTCGAGATCGTCTTCTTCCGCAATGCCTTCGGCCTCGCCGCGCTCGGCCCGATGCTGCTCCGCCGGCCAGGCCTGCTCGCGCCGGAGCGGGCGCTGCCCAACCTCAGGCGCGCCTCGTCGGGGCTGATCGCGACGCTCGCCACCTTCTACGCGGTGGCCAATGCGCCGCTGGCGACGGCGCTCGCCATCAACTACACCGCGCCGCTGTTCGCGACCGTCGGCGCGGTGCTGTTCCTGGGCGAGCGGATCGCGGTCCGGCGCGGCGCGGCGCTGGCGGTGGGGTTCGCCGGGATGCTCGTCGTCGTCCGGCCCGGCGCGCTGCCGATGACGCCCGGCGTCGGCGCGGCGCTGCTGTCGGCGGTGGCGACGGCTTTCTCCTACCTCGCCATCCGCGCGCTGGTCGGCAGGGACGATCCGCGCAGCGTCGCCGCCTGGTCGTTCGTGCTGATGCTGCCGCCCTCGGCGGTGGTCGCGCTGTTCGTGTGGAGCTGGCCGTCGGCGGCGGCACTCGGCCTGCTCGCGGTCATCGGCGGCCTGGCGGCGGTCGGCCAGATCGGCCTCGCCTACGCTTTTGCCAGCGCGCCGGCGTCGGCCGTGCTGCCCTACGACTTCGTCCGCTTCGGCCTGATCACCTTGGGCGGCATCGTCCTGTTCGGCGAGCGCTACGACGTGTGGACCATCGGCGGCGGCGCGATCATCCTGGCGGCGACGATCTACCTCGCCGTGCGCGAGGCCGCCGTCGCCCGCGCGCGCAAAACGGCGCTGGCACCCGAGTCGTGACCCCGGCATAACGGGCAAAATCCCTGGGGAGAGTACGATGGAGCTGAACGGCTGCGCGGCGGTGGTCACCGGCGGGGCGAGCGGGCTGGGCGAGGCGACGGCGCGCGCGCTGGCGGCCGCCGGCGTCAAGGTCGCCATCTTCGACATGAACGCCGACAAGGGCGAGGCGGTCGCGGCCGACATCGGCGGCACCTTCTGCCACGTCAACGTAACCAGCGACGAATCGGTCGACGCCGGCTTCGCCAAGGCCCGCGCCGCGAACGGGCAGGAGCGCATCCTGATCAACTGCGCCGGCACGGGCAACGCCGCCAAGACCGCCAGCCGCGCCAAGGAGACGGGCGAGATCCGCCACTTCCCCTTGGATGCGTTCAATATGATCATCCAGATCAACCTGGTCGGCACCTTCCGCTGCATCGCCAAGTCGGCTGCGGGGATGCTGACGCTCGAGCCGATGGCCGACGGCGAGCGCGGGGTCATCGTCAACACCGCCTCGGTCGCGGCCGAGGACGGGCAGATGGGCCAGGCCGCGTACAGCGCGTCGAAGGGCGGTGTCGTCGGCATGACGCTGCCCATCGCCCGCGACCTGATGGGCGAGGGCATCCGGGTGAATACGATCCTGCCCGGCATCTTCAACACGCCGCTGATGAACGCCGCGCCCGACAACGTGAAGGCGGCGCTGGCGGCGAGCGTGCCCTTCCCCAAGCGCCTCGGCATCCCGGCGGAATATGCGAGCCTCGCGCTCGAGATGTGCCGCAACAGCTATTTCAACGGCGAGGACGTGCGCCTGGACGGCGCCATCCGGATGGCCCCGCGGTGAGGCGCAGCGCGGCGGCAAGCAGCGCGCACGCGCGAAGCGCGCGCACAGCAGCGCGCCGACTCGCGCAAGCCCGGCCGGCGGGGCGGGCGGCCTTCTCGCCCGAATCCGTCCGACGGCGCGGCTTTGCCGCGACGGCTGCCCTCTGCGCCGCAACGCTCGGGGCCGCCGCCCTCCCCACCCCCGCCCTCGCCCAGGTTCCGCCGGCGGAGCTCGGCCAGCGCTTCGTTCCCGCGCCGTGGTGGATGCGCGATCCCGTCGTCGCCGCGCTCGGCCACGTCCGCACCGAAATCCCGGCCAATCGCGCCAGCTTCGGCGCGGAGTTCAGCGCCGTCGAGCGCGACGCCGCCAGCGCCAGCAACGCTGCGGCGAAGCGGGTGAGGGAGCTCGATCAGAGCCTCCGCGCGCTGGGCGGCGAGCGCGTCCAGCTGACCACCACCTTCCGCACCCGTCCGCTCTATGACCAGTACCGCGAGAAGGACGGCCGGCTGGTCGACAACGAGCGCGCCGACAAGATCGACCGCTATGAAGTGACGGCGGTGCTGTCGGTCAACGTCCGCGACATGGCGGCGCTGGAACGCGCCTACCGCACCGTCGTCGCCGCCAAGCCGACGTCGATCGCATCGGTGTTCTTCGCCCTCGACCCCGACAACGCGACCAAGACCTGGCTGCAGACCGAGGCGGCGAAGGACGCGCTGCACCGCGCCCGCCTGTCGGTCGAGGGTGCCGGCGGACGGCTGGGGGCGGCGAAGATCGTCGATCCGAGCGGCGGCGTCTGCCAGACGCAGGTCTTCGCCGGCTGGCCGAGCTATGTCGGCGGAACGCCGCCGACCGACGTGTCGCGCCCGAGCGGGATCGTCGCTGAAAGCCTGCGCGCGATGGCCCCGCCTGCGCCGCCGCCGCCGGCCCCTTTGCCGCTCGACCAGCAGGCGGAGACGGTGCAGGTGACGCTGCAGCCGCCGCTCGAACGCCTCGAAGCATCGGCCTGCGTCGTCTATGCGCTGCTGCCCTAGCGCGCGCTCACCCGTCGATCGCGTGCGCCAGCTCGATGTCGCGCCGGCTGAGCCCCCCGGCATCGTGCGTCGTCAGGCGGATGTCGACGCGGTTGTAGACGTTCGACCATTCGGGGTGGTGGTCGGCCTTCTCCGCCAGCAACGCGACGCGCGTCATGAAGGCGAAGGCGTGGGCGAAGTCGGCGAACCTGTAGTGCCGCGCGATCGCGTCGCCGTCGCGGTTCCAGCCGGGAAGGCCCTGGAGGGCGAGTTCGATCTCGGCATCGACCAGCTTGGGGATCACGTCGGCCTCCTCGACCGGGCGGCTTGGCCCCGGCGCAGCGCCCCGCTATGGCCGCAGCCATGGCCGATCGTCAAACCGCAGCGGCGCCGCCGCCGTCCGCCGGCCGCGGCGGGACACCGCCCCCCGGCACGCCGGCGACGACGCCACCGTCGCTCGCCGACATCGACGCGCTGGCGCAGGCGGCGGTCGAGCGCCTGCCCGAGCCGTTCCGCAGCCACCTCGCCGACGTCCTGCTCCGCGTCGAGGACTTCCCCGACGCCGAAGTTGTGGCGGCGATGGAGCTCGACAGCGAGTGGGACATCCTCGGCCTCTACCACGGTCGCCACGTCGGGCTGAAAGGCGACGTGCCGACGGGCGCGCTGCCCGACGTCATCTTCCTCTACCGCCGCCCGATCCTGGAGGAATGGTGCGAGACGGGGGAGAGCCTGGAGGCGCTCGTCACGCACGTGCTGGTGCACGAGGTGGGCCACCACTTCGGGCTGAGCGATGCGGATATGGAGCGGATCGAGGCGGCGGCGAGCTGACCTCCCGCGCGCGGGCCTACCCCTCTCCCGCTTGCGGGAGAGGGCGAGAGACGCGCCTGCAGGCGCGGCCCGGGGTGAGGGTGTCTGGTCGGGAGGGACACCGGCCTCTACCCTGACCCCATGTCGCGCATCCGCCGTACCGTCAGCCCCCACGCCGCCCCGCTGCGCATCGCCAGCACCGACGCCGAGCGTAGGCTCTGGGCCGCCCTCCGCGACCGCCGCTTCGCTGCCACCAAGTTCCGCCGCCAGCACAGCATCGGCCCGTACATCGCCGATTTCGCCTGCGTTGCGGCGCGGCTCGTCATCGAACTGGACGGCGGGCAGCACGGCGATGCGATCGCCTATGACGAGCGCCGCACGGCCTGTCTGGCTGGCGAGGGCTGGCGCGTCATCCGCTTCTGGAACCGCGAGGCATTGACGAACCTCGACGGCGTGCTGCGGACCATCGACCACGCCTTGCGACAGGGCACCGACGGACACCCTCACCCCGGGCCGGCGCTGTAGCGCCGTCTCTCGCCCCCTCCCGCAAGCGGGAGAGGGTCAGCGCGCTGCGGCGAGATCGCGTTCTAGGACAGGTTCGGTAGGAAACATCCGATACGCAACTCAAGCGATCAGCGTTCAAAGCTCAGCCACACGACCGCGCGGACAGCGCAGATGAACAAGCCGAGTGGAGTTATGTAATCGTACCAACCAAGCTGAGCGAAGATAAACCCGAAGATGATGAACGAACCGAGATAGATTGCCGTGATCCAACTAGGCTTGGGAAACCAAGCCGGCGGGCGCGGCACTCGGCTACGCCCCCGCCAGCGCCGCCAGCAGCAGCAGCGCCACGATATTCGTGATCTTGATCATCGGATTGACCGCCGGACCCGCGGTGTCCTTGTACGGATCGCCGACCGTGTCGCCGGTCACCGCCGCCTGGTGCGCGGGCGAGCCCTTGCCGCCATAGGCGCCCTGCTCGATGACCTTCTTGGCGTTGTCCCACGCGCCGCCGCCGCTCGTCATCGAGATGGCGACGAACAGCCCGCTGACGATCACGCCCATCAGCAGCGCGCCCAGCGCGGCGAAGCCGTTGCCCTGCGTCGATACCGCCGCCACCGCGAAATAGACGACGACGGGCGCGAGCACCGGCAGCAGCGACGGCACGATCATCTCGCGGATCGCGCCCGCCGTGACGAGGCCGACCGTGCGCGCGTAGTTCGGCCGCACGCTGCGGTCTGCGATGCCGGGCGACTCCTTGAACTGCGCGCGGATGTCGAGCGCCACGGCCGACGCCGTCCGCCCGACCGCGGTCATCGCCATGCCGCCGAACAGGTAGGGCAGCAGCGCGCCCAAGAGCAGCCCGACGACGACGTACGGGTTCGACAGCGTGAAATCGACCGCGACCCCGCCGAAGAAGCGGCGCAGGTCCTCGGTGAAGGTGGCGAACAGCACCAGCGCGGCAAGACCGGCCGAGCCGATGGCATAGCC
This sequence comes from Sphingomonadaceae bacterium, assembly GCA_019245455.1. GTDB lineage: Bacteria > Pseudomonadota > Alphaproteobacteria > Sphingomonadales > Sphingomonadaceae > Polymorphobacter_B. The sequence goes on from JAFARM010000309.1 coordinate 5,816, forward strand.
CTTGGTCACCGCCTTGGTCGTGTTGCCCACAGCGTCGAGCGCGTCGGTCCGCACCCGCACGTCGGGGTCGAGCCCCGCCATCTCGGCGATGCCGCCGGCGTTGTCGGTGACGGGGCCATAAGCGTCGAGCGCGACGACCATGCCCGCCAGCGCCAGCATCGAGGTCGCGGCAAAGGCGATGCCGATCAGCCCGGCGAGCTGGAACGCGGCGACGATGCCGGCAACGATGACGAGCGTCGGCAGCGCGGTCGACTCCATGCTGACGGCGAGGCCCTGAATGACGTTGGTGCCGTGGCCGCTGTCCGACGCCTTGGCGATCGACTTGACCGGGCGATAGCCGGTGCCGGTGTAATACTCGGTGATCCAGACGATCAGACCCGTCACCGCCAGCCCGACGAGCATACACAGGAACAGCGCCGTGCCGGTGAAGCCCGTCGCCGCCCCCTTGACCGCGACCGCGGCCGCCATGTCGGGGAACACCGCCCTGGTCGCGAACCACAGCGCCGGGATCGACAGCAAAGCGGTCGCGATGAAGCCCTTGTACAGCGCGCCCATGATCGACTGCGACGACCCCAGCCGCACGAAGAAGGTGCCGATGACCGACGTCAGGATGCACACCCCGCCGGCCAAGAGCGGCAGCGTCATCAGCCGCGCCGCATCCGCGCCGCCGACGAGCAGGGCCACCAGCACCATCGTCGCGCCGAGCGTGACGACATAGGTTTCGAACAGGTCGGCGGCCATGCCGGCGCAGTCGCCGACATTGTCGCCGACGTTGTCGGCAATGACGCCGGGGTTGCGGTCGTCGTCCTCGTCGAAGCCGAGTTCGTTCTTGCCGACCATGTCGGCCCCGACGTCGGCCGCCTTGGTGAAGATGCCGCCGCCCAGTCGCGCGAAGATCGAGATCAGCGACGCGCCGAAGCTAAGCGCCACCAGCGCCGACAACGTCGGCGACAACGTGGGCGACTGCGCGGGCATGGCCGCCGACCTGTTCGAGACCTACGCGGTCACCGCCGTCGCGGTGATGTTGCTGGGCGTGCTGCTGTTCCGCCAGCAGGCCGCGGTCGCGGTCTATCCCCTGGTGCTCGGCGGCCTGTCGATCGTCGCATCGCTGATCGGCACCTTTGCGGTGCGCTCGCGCGCGGGCAACGTCGAGCGGGCGCTGTATCAGGGCCTGATTCTGTCGGCCGGACTTGCGGCCGCGGCGTTTGCCCCCATCACG
>JAFARM010000343.1 GCA_019245455.1 Sphingomonadaceae bacterium
GCCAGCCGCCGGGGACGCGCTCGATGCCGTTGGCCTTCAACCCGAGCGAGAACTGCACCGTCCGATGCCCCATCGCCTTTAGCGCCGGCTCCATGGCGGCGAACATCGGCCCCTTCTCCAGCACGAGCGTGTCGTCGTGGGTGAAGACCAGCGGCAGGGCGATCGCCTCCTGGATCGACAGGTGCCAGTCGAGGACGCCGATGATCGCCTTCGCCACCTGCGCCGGGATCGTCGGCCCGCCCGCCGCGCCGACCGCGAGTACGACCTTGCCGTCGGGGCCGTAGACGATCGACGGCGACATCGACGACCGCGGCCGCTTGCCGCCCTGCACCCGGTTCGCCACCTTCTGCCCGTCGAGCTCGGGGGCGAAGTCGAAGTCGGTCAGCTCGTTGTTGAGCACATAGCCGCCGGCGACGAGCGACGAGCCGAAGCCGCCCTCGACCGTCGAGGTCATCGAGGCGACGTTGCCGCTCGTGTCGGCGACCGCCATGTCGCTGGTCGAGGGGATCTCGACCGCCTTCGGCGCGGCGCGCGGCGGCGCCCCCTTGGGCTGGCCGGGCGCGGCATGGGCGAAGGTCGCGGTTGCCGAGATCAGCTTCGCCCGTTCCTTCAGGTACGCCGGGTCGATCAGCCCCGCGACCGGCACGGTCACGAAGTCCATGTCGCCGCCGTAGGCCGCGCGGTCGGCAAACGCGAGGCGCTCGCTGTCGGCGAACAGGTGCCAGGCGACCGGTGAGTCCTTGCCCAGCTTCGACAGGTCGAATCCCTGCAGCTGGCCGAGCATGGCAATGACGGCGATGCCGCCCGCCGACGGCGGTCCCATCGAGCAGATGCGGTACTGGCGGTATCGGCCGCACACCGGCGCGCGCTCCTTGGCACGGTAGGCGGCCATGTCGGCTGTCGTCATCGTCGACGGGTTGGTCGGCGCATGGTCGACGGCGGCGACGAGCGCCGCGGCATTGGCCCCGGTGTAGAAGGCCGCCGGGCCGTCCTTGGCGACCGCCTCGAAGGTGCGCGCGAGCTCCTCGTTGACGATGTGCTCGCCGGCCTTCTTCGGGCTGCCATCGGCGTGGAGGTAGAGCGCCGCCGCCTCCTTCTGCCGCGACAGCGTCCGCGCGCTCTCGGCGATGGCGTTCGCCAGCCGCGGCGTCACGTCATAGCCGCCGCGGGCGAGCGCGATCGCCGGCTCGAACAGCTTCGCCCAGGGCAGCTTGCCGTACTTGTCGTGGGCGAGTTTCAGCATGGCGATGTTGCCGGGCACGCCGACCGACTTGCCGCCGGGGATTGCCTGTCCGCGCGGCTGCGGCGTGCCGTCGTCCTTCAGGAACAGGCGGTCGGTCGCGGCCTTGGGCGCGGTCTCGCGGCCGTCGAAGGTGAGCGGCGTCTTGCCGCCGGCCGGCTGGTAGACGAGCAGGCCGCCGCCGCCGATGCCCGACGATTGCGGCTCGACCACCGTCAGCGCGATCGCCGTCGCCGCGACCGCGTCCATGGCGTTGCCGCCCGCCTTGAGCATGGCGAGCCCGGCGGCGGCCGCGCGCGGGTCGGCGGCGGAGACCATGGCGGGGGCGGCAGCGGGCGCCTTGGCGACGGCGACGGTGGGGAGCAGCGCCAGCGCGCCGATAATCAGATGCTTCACACGCATTTTCCCTGTTCTTGCCCCGGCGACGACCATATCGCGCCCGCCCGCGCGATCAAGCGTCGCGCCCGACCGCGGCGGCGACGCTGTCCAGCCCATCGCGGCGCAGGTATTCGGTAAGCTCGTCCTTGATCCGCCCGACGAGACCGGGGCCGTGGTAGACGAGGCCGGTGTAGAGCTGCACCGCCGACGCTCCGGCGCGCAGCTTGGCATAGGCGTCGGCCCCGCTGGCGATGCCGCCGACGCCGATCAGCGGCAGCGCCCTGCCGGTCGCGCGGGCGAAGGCGCGCAGCACCTCGGTCGAGGGCGCGAACAGCGGCGCACCCGACAGGCCGCCCGCCTCGGCACTCGTCACGCCGGGGCGGGCGAGCGTGGTGTTCGACACGATCAGCCCGGCGACGCCGCCGTCGACCGCGACGCGGGCGATGCCCTCGATCGCCTGCGGGTCGAGGTCGGGCGCGACCTTGACGAACACCGGGGTCGCTCCCGCCTCGGCGAGCACGGCGGCGATCAGCGCCTTGAGCTCGCCCGGGTCCTGCAGCCCGCGCAGGCCGGGCGTGTTGGGCGAGGAGATGTTGACGGTCAGATAGTCGGCGAGCGGGGCCGCCGCCGCTGCCCCGAACGCATAGTCGGCGATGCGGTCGGCGGCGTCCTTGTTCGCGCCGATGTTGACCCCGACGACGCCCGCCGGCCGCTTCGCGCGTAGCCGCGCCAGCGCCGCCGCGACGCCGCCGTTGTTGAAGCCGAGCCGGTTGATAACGGCGCGCTCGGCCACCAGCCGGAACACGCGCGGGCGCGGATTGCCCGCCTGCGGCTTCGGCGTCACCGTCCCCACCTCGACGAAGCCGAAGCCCAGCCGCAGCATCGCGCCCGGCACGCGAGCGTCCTTGTCGAAGCCGGCGGCAAGCCCGAGCGGGTTGGGCAGCGACAGGCCGCCGAGCCGCGTCGCCAGCCGCGGATCGTCGCGCCGCCCCCGCGGCCCCAGCCCCGCCTCGAGCGCGCGCAGCGTCAGCTCGTGCGCGCGTTCGGGGTCGAGGCGGAACAGCAGCGGGCGGAGGGTGGAGAAAGCGTCCATCGTGTTTCCCTACCCCGCCGACGCCGACCTTGTCGAAGCACGCGTTCTGCCTACCCGCCCCCGCTCATGCTGAGCTTGTCGAAGCACACGCCAGTCCGCACTCCCGCACGTGCTGACCAGTCGAAGGCCTATGCCAGTCCTCAACACCGCTCATGCTGAGCTTGTCGAAGCACGCACGGACCTTCGACAGTGCTTCGACAAGCTCAGCATGAGCGGGGGAGAGGAACGGCAGCGTGCATCGACCGGCTCAGCATGAGCGGGGGAGAGGAACGGCAGCGTG
>JAFARM010000358.1 GCA_019245455.1 Sphingomonadaceae bacterium
CGACGGCGATCGCCGGCACCGCCTTCGCCGCCGAGATCACCGGCGCCGGTGCCAGCTTCCCCGCGCCGCTCTACGCCAAGTGGGGCTCGGCGTATAAGGCCGCGAGCGGCAACGAGCTCAACTACCAGTCGATCGGGTCGGGCGCCGGCCAGTCGCAGATCAAGGCGCGCACCGTCGACTTCGGCGCGTCGGACGACCCCATGAAGCCCGAGGACCTGAAGGCGAACGGCCTGGTCCAGTTCCCGGCCGTCATCGGCTCGGAGGTCATCATCGTCCACCTGCCGGGCGTGCAGAGCGGCCAGCTGCGCCTGACGCCGGAGATCATCGCCGGCATCTACCAGGGCAAGATCACCAAGTGGAACGATCCCGCGATCGTCGCCATCAACAAGGGCGTGCCGCTGCGGCCGATGGCGATCACGCCGGTCTACCGCTCGGACTCGTCCGGCACGACCGCGATCTTCACCTACTACCTGACCAAGACCGCCAAGAACTGGACGCTGGGCGCCGGCAAGACGATCAGCTGGCCGACCGGCTCGGGCGGCAAGGGTAACGACGGCGTCGCCGGCAACGTTAAGAACACCAACGGCGCGATCGGCTACGTCGAGTACAACTACGCCTTCGCCAACAAGCTGCCGGTGACGAAGCTCGCCAACGCCTCGGGCAACTTCATCGACCCGACGCCGGCCGCGTTCGATGCCGCGGCGTCGCAGGCCGACTGGGCGTCCGCTCCGAACGCCGTCGCCAACATGCTGGCGCTGCCGGGTGCCAATACCTGGCCGATCGTCAGCGCGACGTACATCCTGGTGCCGGCGAAGCCGACCGACCCGGCCAAGACCGGTGCCGCGCTCGCCTTCTTCGACTGGGCGCTGAAGAACGGGCAGAAGACCGCGACCGACCTCGGCTACCTGCCGCTGCCGCCGGCCGCCGTCAGCCGCGTCCACGCCGAATGGCGTCAGGTCGCCGGCGTCACCCAGCCGCGCTAAGCCGCCGTCCCGGAGGCGCGCCCAGCGCCTCCGGGATGCTCGACGCCGGAGCAGCCATGACCCAAGCGGCCCTTCCCGCCGACTCCCGGCTCGCCACCGCGCAGCCGACGCGCCTCGTCCACCAGTCGCCGGGGACCGAGCGGCTGTTCGCCGGCACGGTCAAGGCGATGGGGCTGCTCGTCCTCGCGCTCCTCGGCGCGATCATCGTCATGCTCGCGGTCGGCGCGTGGCCGGCGTTCCGCACCTTCGGCATCGGCTTCTTCTGGAACCCCGTGTGGGACTCGGTGAAGGACGTCTACGGTGCGGGCATCATGGTCTACGGCACCTTGCTGTCGTCGGTCATCGCGCTGGTGCTCGCCGTCCCGCTGTCGATCGGCGTCGCCTATTTCCTGACCGAGATCCTCGCCGCGCCGCTGCGCCGGCCGGTCGGCGTCGTCATCCAGCTGCTCGCGGCGATCCCGTCGATCATCTATGGGATGTGGGGCTTCTTCGTGCTCGCCCCGTTCCTCGCCGACCACTTCATCCTCGACGTCGCCGACTTGGCCGCTCCAGTCCCGGGGCTCAACAAGGTGCTCGACTACGGCTCGGGCAACAGCGTCTTCACCGCGGGCCTCGTCCTTGCGGTGATGATCCTGCCGCTCATCACGGCGATGTTCGTCGAGATCCTCGGCGCGACGCCGGTGGTGCTGAAGGAGTCGGTCTACGGCCTCGGCGCGACGCGCTTCGAGGTCATCCGCCACGTCGCCGTTCCCTATGGCCGCCGGGCGATGATCGGCGCGGTCATGCTCGGCCTCGGCCGTGCGCTCGGCGAGACCATGGCGGTCACCTTCGTCATCGGCAACGCGACGCGCCTGTCGCCCAATCTGTTCGCGCAAGGGTCGACGATCGCCTCGACCATCGCCAACGAGTTCGCCGAAGCCGGCTTCGGCACGATGAAGCTGTCGGCGCTGCTCGGCCTCGGGCTGACGCTGTTCATCATTTCGTTCATCGTGCTGGCGGCGTCGCGCGCGCTCGTCGCGCCGCGGGCGGTCAGCTGATGAGCGCCCAGTCCGCCCGGCGCAAGGCGACGAACGCCGTCGTCGCGACGCTTGCCAGCGGTGCGGCGATCCTGTCGCTGGGGCTGCTCGCCTCGATCCTGTTCACGCTCGTCGCGCGCGGCCTGCCGGCGCTGCAGTGGCGCGTGCTGACGGTGTCGATGGCCCCGACGGGCGAGCACGGCGGCCTGGCCAACGCCATCGTCGGCAGCCTGATCCAGGTCGCGATCGGGATGCTGATCGCAACACCGATCGGCGTGCTCGCCGGCACGTACCTGTCGGAATACGCGCGAGGATCGAAGATCGGTGACGCGACGCGCTTCGTCAGCGACATCCTGCTGTCGGCCCCGTCGATCCTGATCGGCCTGTTCGTCTACGTCATCCTGGTCGCGACGACGAAGACCTATTCGGGCATCGCCGGCGCGGTCGCGCTCGCCGTCATCGCCATTCCCATCATCATCCGCACGACCGAGGATATGCTGAGCCTCGTCCCCGTGGCGCTGCGCGAGGCGGCCGCCGCATTGGGCGCGCCGAAGTGGAAGGTGGTGACGATGATCGCCTGGCGCTCGGCCGGCGCGGGGATGCTGACCGGGCTGCTGTTGGCGCTCGCCCGCGTCGCCGGCGAGACCGCGCCGCTGCTCTTCACCTCGCTCGGCAACCTCAACTGGTCGACGTCGCTGGCGAAGCCGATGGCGAGTCTGCCGGTGGCGATCTATCAGATGGCGGCGAGTCCGTACGAGGACCTGGTTCAGCTCGCCTGGGCCGGCGCGCTCGTCATCACGCTTGGTGTGCTGGCGATCAACATCCTGGCGCAGCTGACCATCGGCCGCCGGCGCTAGGGGGGAAGCCATGAACGATATGCCGCAGGTTGCCAGCCTCGCCGACGCGGTCGGCCGCCACGACACGCTGGCCGGCACCCAGCCGTTCATCAGCACGAAGAACCTCGAGTTCTTCTATGGCGACAATCGCGCGTTGAAGTCGATCAACCTCGACTTTCCGGAGAAGCGCGTGACGGCGCTGATCGGCCCGTCGGGCTGCGGCAAGTCGACCCTGCTGCGCGTCATCAACCGGATGTACAGCCTCTACCCCGGCCAGAAGGCGACGGGCGAGGTCGTCATGCAGGGCGAGAACCTGATCGACAGCAAGGTCGACCCGACCGACCTCCGCGCGCGCATCGGCATGGTGTTCCAGAAGCCGACGCCGTTCCCGATGTCGATCTACGAGAACGTCGCCTTCGGCGTCCGCCTCCACGAGAAGCTGAACAAGCGCGAGATGGACGAGCGCGTCGA
>JAFARM010000415.1 GCA_019245455.1 Sphingomonadaceae bacterium
TACAGGTCGAAGGCGGCGATGTCGGCGGTCGCCTTCCCCGCGCGGTCGAGCGCCCCCGCCAGCACCGCCGCGATCGCCCGCGACCGCGACAGGTCGGGCCGCGCGGTCGGCGTCGCGTCCTTGGCGGCGGCATAGCCGTGGAGGAACACGCGCTTGTCCGCCGCGATGCCGAGCGCGTCGGCGGTGGCGACCGTGGTCACGACCACCGCCGCGCCCTGGTTCACCGCGTCCTGCGCGACGTGCCACTTCAGGTAGGGGTCGCTGACCGGATAGTTCTCGGCCGAAGGAGTGGCGAGGAACTCCGCCGACCGCGCCTGCGGGAACTGGGCATAGGGGTTGGCGGCGGCGACCGTTGAGAAGCCGGCCCACAGCTCGCTCATCAGCGCCGTGTACGCCGCCCGGTCGAGGCCGAGGCGGGCGCGCAGCGCGTGCTCGAACGCCGGGTAGGTCATCGTCGGCATCCCGAGGCCGTTCGCCAGCTCATACGGCGTCAGCAGCGGCGCACCGAGGCCGCGGTCGTCGAGCGGACCCTCCGCCGACGCCGACCAGCCGAGGGCGTGGCCGGCCCGCAGCGCCGCCTTCATCGCCGCCGTCGCCTCGGCCCCGGCGATGAGGACCGCGCGCACGTCGCCTGCGAAGACCGCCTCGGCGGCTTCGTTCACCAGCGCCTGCGGCTGGTCGCCGCCGACGACCGAGTAGATCGCTTCGCGTGGGGCGATGCCAGCGGCGCGGGCGATGCTGAGCGGCAGGTTGGCGCAGCGGCCGAACGGCTGCGGCGCGCCCGGGATCGAGTCGAGCATCGTCCGCACGGCGACGGCGCGGTCGACCGCGCCGGCCAGAGCCGGGCCAGCTCCGCTGTCGGCGAGCGCGCGGCGGGCGGCTTCGGCGGCGAGCGACACCGGGCTTGGCGCGGCGGCCGGGTCGCGGCCGTTCCAGTGGTCGACGACCTGCCCGACGGCGACGACGACCGGCGTCCGCGGGTCGGTCACGGCCGCCAGCTGCCGTCGAGGAGCTTGATGATGGCGGAGAAGTCCTTGGACGCACCGCCGACGCCCGCGAACAGCTCATACAGCGTCTCGGCCTGCGCTCCCATCGGCACGCTCGCCCCGGCCCCGGCAGCGGCGGCGAGGGCGAGCTTCAGGTCCTTCAGCATCAGCGCCGCGCCGAAGCCGCCCTCATAGTCGCGGTTGGACGGCGCGCTCGGCACCGGGCCGGGGACGGGGCAGTAGCTCGTCATCGACCACGACTGGCCGCTCGCCTTGCTGCTGATGTCGAAGAAGGTCTGCGCGTCGAGGCCGAGCTTCTGGGCCAAGACGAACGCCTCAGCGGTGGCGACCATCGTCGCGCCCAGGATCATGTTGTTGCAGATCTTCGCCGCCTGACCCATCCCCGCGTCGCCGGCGTGGATCACCGCCTTGCCCATCGCCGCGAGCACCGGCTGCGCGTGGGCGAAGGCGTCGGCCGTCCCGCCGACCATGAACGTCAGCGTCCCGGCCTGCGCCGCTGCCGTGCCACCGGAGACCGGCGCATCGACCATCGCCAGTCCGCGCGCCGCCGCATTCGCCGCAACCGCCTTGGCCGTGGCGACGTCGATCGTCGAGCAGTCGATCAGGATCGCGGCCGGGTCGGCGGCGGCGAAGACCTGCTCGCCATAGACCTGCGCGACGTGGCGGCCGGCGGGCAGCATCGTCAGCACGGCCTCCGCTCCCGCGACCGCGTCCGCCGCACTGCCGGCGCGGATGCAGCCGTCGGCGACCGCCCGGTCGAGTGCGGCGGGGGAAAGGTCAAAGGCGGCGACCGAGTGGCCCGCCTTCGCCAGGTTCGCCGCCATGCCCGACCCCATGTGGCCGAGGCCGATGAAGGCGACCCTCATTGCCCCGTCCACACGCCGGGCCGCTTCTCGACGAAGGCCGCCATGCCCTCCTTCTGGTCGGCCGAGCCGAACAGCGAGTGGAACAGGCGGCGCTCGAAGACCACGCCCTGGGTCAGCGTCGTCTCGAATGCGGCGTCGACCATCTCGGTGACGGCGATCGTCGCCAGCGGCGCCATGCCGGCGATGGTGGCGGCGACCTTCAGCGCTTCGTCGATCAGCTCGGCGGCGGGGACGACGCGGGCGACGAGCCCGGCACGCTCGGCTTCGGCAGCGTCCATCATGCGGCCGGTCAGGCACATCTCCATCGCCTTGGCCTTGCCGACCGCGCGCGTCAGGCGCTGGCTGCCGCCCATGCCGGGGCCGACGCCGAGCTTGATCTCGGGCTGGCCGAACTTCGCCGTGTCGGCGGCGAGGATGAAGTCGGCCATCATCGCCAGCTCGCAGCCGCCGCCGAGCGCGAAGCCGGCAACCGCGGCGATGACCGGCTTGCGCGTCGCCGCGACCCGCCCCCAGCCGGCGAAGAAGTCGGTGCCGTACATCTGCGCGAACGACTGCCCGGCCATCTCCTTGATGTCGGCACCGGCGGCGAAGGCCTTGTCGTTGCCGGTGATGACCGCGCAGCCCTGGCCGGGATCGGCGTCGAACGCCGCGAGCGCCGCCGTGACCTCTTCCATGACCTTGCTGTTCAGGGCGTTGAGCGCCTGCGGCCGGTTGAGCCGGATCAGCGTCACCCGGCCGTGCGTCTCGACGAGGATGGTTTCGTAGGTCACGAGGCCCCCTCACTTCATCGTCGGGATGACGAAGCTGCTGTCGGTCACGGCCGCGCCCGCGTCCATGCCCGGCCAGCGCTGCGTCACCGTCTTG
>JAFARM010000066.1 GCA_019245455.1 Sphingomonadaceae bacterium
GGTCAGGAACTCGCCGCGCTGGATGACGTGGTCGACGCTCGCCGGCACATGATGCTTGTACGCCCCGCAGCCGAGGAAGAAGGGAACGTCGCCGGCGGTCAGGTTGCGCGCGGCGAGCTTGGCCAGATGCCGCTCGACGAGCATCTCGGGCATATGGTCGGACAAGCCTGGGATGGTACCGGCAAGCCGCGCCGCCCCCGGCACGTCGGCGAACAGCGCGTCGATGTCGGCCGCGCCGATGGTCCGCAGCATGGACGATCGGTCGGCGTCGGTCAGAGGAAGATAACGCAAGGGCCTACTCCGGCTTGTGCGCGGCAAAGCGCAGGCGGACGTAATCGGCGGTCCAGTTGCCAGCGCCGTCGGCGAGGATGGGGCGAAGCATGGCGCGCGTATCCTCGATGACCTGCGCCCGCTCGGCCGCGGGCACGCCGATGGCGTCGATAAAGCCGCCTCGAAACGTCTGCAGCCACGCCGCCATGCCGCTGGCGATCGGCGTCGGCCGGGGCACGATCCAGCAGCCATCGACGACGAAGCCCCCCGCCTCGAGCGCGACGCGGTACTCGGGCGCGGTCGGGTAGTAGTTTTCCTCGGCCGCCGGCACGCGATAGCCGCGCGCCGCCAGCACGGCGCGGACGGCGACGCGGATCGCGGCGATGTTGCCATGGCCGCCGAACTCGCCGACGAAGCGGCCCCCAGGCTTCAACGCGCGGAAGACGCCGGCGACGACGGGGGCGGGATCGCCCATCCAGTGCAGCGCCGCGTTCGAGAAAACCGCGTCGAACTCGCCGGCGAAGGTTAGCCGCCGGCCATCGCCGAGCCGCGCGTTCACGCCCTTCTCGACTGCAGCCGCAACCATGGCCGGGTCGGCGTCGATGCCTACGACCTCGGCCCCCTCGGCTGCGATCCGGGAGGTCAGCACACCGTCGCCGCAGCCCAGGTCGAGGACCCGCTCGCCGGCAACCGCGCCGAGCAGCTCGAACGCAGCGTTGCCCAAGGCCGGGACGAAGGCGGCATGGGCGGCATAGGCCTGTGGATCCCACGCCATCGTCACAGTCCCGCGACGAAGGTCTTGTATGCGCCTTCGTCCATCAACCCGTCGAGCTCGCCAGCGTCGGCAAGCGACAGGCGGAACAGCCAGCCCGCCGCCTCCGGGTCGGTGTTGACCAGCGCCGGCTCGTCGGCCAACGCCGCGTTCGCCGCAACGACCGTACCCGTAACCGGCGAATAGACGTCCGACGCCGCCTTGACCGACTCGACGACCGCGACCGCCCCGCCCTTGGTTACCTGCGTGCCGGCCGCCGGCACCTCGACAAAAACAACATCGCCGAGCTGCCCCTGTGCATAGTCGGTGATGCCGACCGTGCCCTCGCTGCCTTCGACCTCGACCCACTCGTGTTCGGATGTGAAGTAGCGCGTCATCGGGAGGCTCCCTCGCGGACATAGGATTTGGGAAAGAACGGCGTCGGCACGACCGTCGCGTCAATCCGGCGACCGCGAAGCTCGACCTGCAGTCGGGTGCCTTCGGCGGCGTACGCCGTCGGCACATACGCCATGGCGATGGGGGTGCCGAGGGCCGGGCCGAAGCCGCCGCTCGTGACGATCCCGGCCACCGCGTCGTCGACGATGACGGCGGCCCCTTCGCGCACCGGCTGGCGACCCTCGATCGCCAACCCGACGCGGCGGCGGACGGGCCCGTCGCCAAGCTCCGCAAGAATGCGCGTCGCACCGGGGAAACCACCCTCGCTCCGCCGCCGCTTCGAGATGGCGAAGCTCAGCCCCGCCTCGACCGGCGTGATCTCCGGCGTCAGGTCATGCCCGTAGAGCGGCAGCCCCGCCTCGAGCCGCAGCGAGTCGCGCGCGCCGAGCCCGACCGGCCTGACCTCAGGCTCGGCGAGCAGCGCCGCGGCGAACGCTTCCGCACGGTCGGCCGGCAGCGATATCTCGAAGCCGTCCTCGCCGGTATAACCCGAGCGGCTGATCCACAGCCCGGTATCGTCCCAGTCGAACGCGCCGCCGCGCATGAAGCTGAGCCCGGAGACACCCGGCACCAGCCGGTCGAGCACCGCTACCGCCCGCGGACCCTGCAGCGCCAGCAGACCGAAACCATCCAGGTGCGTCACCGCCAACCCGGCGGCACGCAGGTGAGCAAGGTCGTCGGCCTTGGTCGCACCGTTTACGACGAGGTAGAGGTCGTCTGCGCGCCGCGTCACCATCAGATCGTCGAGGATGCCGCCGGCTTCGTTCAGCAGCGCCGAGTAGCGCAGCGCGCCTTCACGCAGGCCGACGATGTCCCCCGGCACCAGCCGCTCGAGCGCCGCGTCGGCGGCGAGCGGCAGGAGAAACTGGCCCATGTGACTGACGTCAAACAGCCCCGCGTGGCCCCGTGTCCAGCGATGCTCGGCGATGATGCCGTCGGCATACTGGATCGGCATGGCGTATCCCGCGAAGCTCACCATTCGTGCGCCAAGACGGCGGTGAAGTGAATCAAGCGGAAGCAGGCGATCGTTCATCAGGGCCTTCGCGCGACAGAGTCCGCCCGGCATTGCTACCGGCCGCGCCCCCGTCTGTCGCTTGCACCTGAGAGCTTTGACCGGCGAACCGGCTTACCCCTTCGGTGGAACGCGGCTGCGCCGCGCCCGCTTTCCAGACTGCCGCTGATGCGCACGCGCGGTCCCTGGTGCCTGAGAGATTGCCGGGGGCGGCTTGCTCCTTCGGCGACGCCGACGACCAGAGCCGCCGCCGCGCTCTCCCGCGCGCACGCCGGGCCAAGGCCCGGCGACCGCCGGGGTGTGCCGCAAGCCGATGCGCGACACAAGAGGCTTTCGCCGGCTGGCAGGCGCCGCCCTACTTGCTGGCGTTGTAGGCCAGCGCCTCGTCCGACAGCTGGAAGCCGACCAGCACCTCGAACGTCGCGGCGCGGATCGCCGCCTTGACCTCCGGGTCGGCGAGCGGATCGGTGGCGGCGTCGAGGTCGCCGGGCTTGCGCGGGCGGTTGACCTTCTTCGCCATCGCGGGACCGAGCTGCGTTGCCGCCCGGTCGACTTCGGCGTGCGCATGGCCGCTCGCCGTCGCGCGCGCCTGCCCGTCGGCGAAGGAAAGCGTGACGGACCCTACCTGCTTGGACACAAGCAGATTGCCACCCTGAACGACGCTGGCGAAGAACGGCAGCGTCACGCTACGCGCGCCTGCGGTCGCGGTCCGCCGGGCGATCACGTCGAAGCTGACATTGGTTCCCAGCCGGGGTCCCTGGTCGGCACAGACGCCGCGGACATTGGTGATGACGGCGACGACGTCGATGTCCGACGCCGTTGTATCGCTGCCACGAAACAGCGTGGTATCGCCGGTGTAGTTCGGCACCGCCACCGCAGGACAGACCGACCGCCGGACTTCGAGCGCGTTGTGCTCGCAGCCGGCGAGCAGGGCGAGGCTCGCCGCACAGAAGGCGGCGGCACGAAAGCGGAAAACCAAGACGACACCCTTCGCGACGATTGGCCGTACCATAGAAAGCACCGCGCACGCGCACAAGTTGTGGTGCGACCGCCGGCGATGGCGTAAAGGCTGGCCGCCATGAGTACCGCGCCGTCGCTTCTCCGCCTTCCGGCCCTGCGCGTGCTGGTCGCCGCCCCGCGCGGCTTCTGCGCCGGCGTGGACCGTGCCGTGACCATCGTCGAGCGGGCGATCGAACGCTTTGGCGCGCCGGTCTATGTCCGCCACGAGATCGTCCACAATGCTCATGTCGTCGACGCGCTGAAGCTGAAGGGTGCCGTGTTCGTCGAGGAGCTTGATGAGGTTCCGGATGGGGTGCCGGTGGTGTTCAGCGCCCACGGCGTGCCGAAGTCGGTGCCCGTCGCCGCCGCCGCCCGCGGCCTCAACTACCTCGACGCCACCTGTCCGCTGGTGTCGAAGGTCCATCGCCAGGCCGAGCGACTGGTGGCGCAGGGACGGCACATCCTGTTCATCGGCCACGCCGGGCATCCCGAGGTCATCGGCACCTTTGGCCAGGTACCGCCCGATACGATGACGCTCATCGAAACGCTCGAGGACGCCGCGACGGTTACGCTTGCCAACCCCGACAATGTTGGATTTCTAACCCAAACCACTTTGTCCGTCGACGATACGGCCGCGATCGTCGCCTGCCTGCAAGCCCGCTTCCCGGCGATCAGCGGGCCGAAGGGCGAAGATATCTGCTATGCGACGTCAAATCGTCAGGCGGCGGTAAAGA
>JAFARM010000015.1 GCA_019245455.1 Sphingomonadaceae bacterium
ACCTACATCGTCGCCGAGACCGCCGACGCGCTGATCCTGGTCGATCAGCACGCCGCGCACGAGCGGCTGACGCTCGAACGCCTGAAGGCGGCGGCGGGGCAGGGGGCGGCGGCGCAGCTCCTCCTCCTCCCCGCCGTCGTCGAGGTCGACGAGGCCGCCGCCGCGCACCTCCTCGAACACGCCGATGCTTTCGCCGCGCTGGGGCTGGAGATCGAAGGCTTCGGCCCGCGCGCCGTCCTCGTCCGCAGCCTGCCCGCTGCGCTGGGGAACGCCGACGCCGCAGCCCTGGTCCGCGACCTCGCCGACGACCTCGCCGCCTTCGACGCGGGGCTGGCGCTGCAGGAGCGCCTCGACGCCGTCGCCGCGACCATGGCCTGCCACGCCAGCGTCCGCGCCGGCCGCGCGCTGTCGGTCGCCGAGATGAACGCCCTCCTCCGCGAGATGGAGGTCACGCCCCACTCCAGCCAGTGCAACCACGGGCGGCCGACCTGGGTGCGGCTTTCCCTGACCGATGTGGAACGGCTGTTCGGAAGGCGATGACCGGCTGCCCGGTCGCACGACCCTGGATGCTGGCCTGCGCCAGCATGACTCCGGTTATTGGGGACATCGCCGCCCATTGTCGCCCATCCGATCGCGCCGACGCGTGGCGCGCGGTCGCCGCTCGTCGACGCACCTCGAAGAAGAGGCGGGTGTCATGCTGGCGAAGGCCAGCATCCACGGCGGTACGCGACGCCCGGCCTGCCCGCTCGGACGACCCTGGATGCTGGCCTGCGCCAGCATGACTCCGTTTGTTGGTGACGTCACGCCCGGTGCAACGTCGCTCCCGGTGCAACGTCTATCTCGGGCCGGTCGCCGCGGCCCCCGATTTCCTCTGCGCCATTGCCTCGCCGCGACGCGATCCCGGCGCGCTTTCCGCTGTCTCCTTTGCCGCGGCGGTGCCGGGCGGAACAAAGCCTGTCCTACACGCCGCAAACCGGCTAGGGTCGCGACATGACCATCTTTTCGCCCGTCGCCCCTTGCTCTTCGCGCCGAAGCGGTTCGCGCAACCTTCTCGCGCGCGGTGGGGGCGACCGGTCGCCCGTTTCCTCTAGCCCTTCGCGCCGCAGCGGTTCGCAAGGCTTTTTCGCGTGGGGTGGTGCCAGCCGGCGCGCAGCGCGACCTTTGTCAACTTCCGTGCGCTGGTTCGCCAATCTGGTTCGCAGAGCCGTCCTCGTTGCTGCCGCCCCGGCCGCCGCGCTGCTCGCCGCCACCCTCCCCGCCGCAGCACCCGCGGCCGCCGACCCGCTGCTCGACGCGGCCAAGGCGGCGCAGGCCGACCAGCTCGCCCTGCTCGAGCAGGTGGTGAACATCGACTCGGGCACCGGCGACGCCGAGGGCGGGGCGAAGGTGATGGCGGTCCTTGCCCCCCGGCTGAAGGCGCTCGGCATGAGCGTCGAAACGGTGCCGGCCGAGGCGCCGGGCCTGGCGGCGAATACGGTGGCGACGCTCAAGGGCACGGGCCGCTTACGCATCCTGCTGATCGGCCACATCGATACCGTGTTCGGCCCGGGCACGGTCGCCAAATGGGGGTTCTCGAACGACAGCACGCGCCTGCACGGTCCGGGGGTCGGCGACGAGAAGGGCGGGGTGGTCGAGGCGGTCGAGGCGCTCACGCTCTTGCGCCGCGCGAACGTTGCGAACTTCGCCTCGATCACGCTGCTGATCGAGACGAGCGAGGAGCGCGGCTCGCCCGGCACGCGGGCGCTTATCGACCGGCTGCTGAGCAATGCCGATGTCGAACTGAACCTCGAACCCGGCGACGCGCCGGACAAGATCACCGTCTGGCGCAAGAGCTCGACGGTCGTCACCATCGACGTCACCGGCAAGGCCGCCCACGCCGGCGTCGCGCCGCAGGACGGGCACAATGCGGCCGTCGAGCTGCTTCACCAGCTGCGGGACTACGACACGTTCCCGCACACGGGCGATCAGACGACGGTCAACCTGACGCTGCTGTCGGCGGGCACACGCGACAACATCATCCCCGATCACGCCAGCGCAAGTTTCAGCGTCCGCGCCCGGACGGTCGAGGCGGCTGACGCGGTGATCGCGCGCTTCGAGGCGGCGGCGAAGC
>JAFARM010000074.1 GCA_019245455.1 Sphingomonadaceae bacterium
AACACGGTGGTTCCGTCCTCCGGAAAGGTCCTCACCGGTGGTGTCGACGCCAACGCGCTGCAGCGGCCGAAGCGCTTTTTCGGTGCCGCGCGCAACATCGAGGAGGGCGGCAGCCTGACGATCATCTCGACGGCGCTGATCGACACCGGCAGCCGCATGGACGAGGTCATCTTCGAGGAGTTCAAGGGCACCGGCAACTCCGAGATCGTGCTGGATCGCAAGATCGCCGACAAGCGCGTCTTCCCGGCGATCGACATCGGCAAGAGCGGCACCCGCAAGGAAGAGCTGCTCGTCGACAAGCACACGCTGTCGAAGATGTGGGTGCTGCGCCGCATCCTGATGCAGATGGGCACGATCGACGCGATGGAGTTCCTGCTCGACAAGATGAAGGACTCGAAGTCGAACGAGGACTTCTTCGATGCGATGAACCACTAGCGCCGCGGCGCGGCGCTAGTGGAGGAACGCACCCTTCGCGTTCGTCCACTAGCGCGCGACTCGCGGCGCGGCCGGCCGGCGCGGCGGCGGCCCCTCGTGCCGCCGAACGCGTCCGACGCCAGCCGCGGCTTCGCCGCGGCCCCTAGGAAGCCAAGTGTTTCCCGTGACCACCTGCACCGCGCAGTGCGCACGGGCGGCGCACGCGCCTCATCCGTGCCAACCGGCTTCAACACACTGAAGACCCGCCTCAATCGCTCCCGATTGTTCCACGTGGAACATCGTCACGGGATCAGCACCGTCGATCCCGTCGTTTTCCGCGCCTCGAGGTCGCGGTGCGCGACGGCGGCATCGGCCAAGGGAAAGCGCCGGCCGATCTCGACCTTGAGGTCGCCGTCGATGATCCGATCGAACAACTTGGCGAAGCCGGCGCGCGTCTCCTCGACCGTGGCGTAATAGTCGAACATCGTCGGCCGGGTAACGAACAACGAGCCGTGACGCGACAGAAGGCCCAAGTCGACGCCCGTCACCGGACCGCTGGCGTTGCCATAGCTGACGAGCAGCCCGCGGCGACGGAGCGACTTCAGCGATCCCTCCCAGGTGTCGCGGCCGACCCCGTCGAAGATGACATCGGCCCCAACGCCGTCGGTCAGGTCGCGGACCCGTGCGGCGACATCCTCGTCGCGGTAGAGGATCACCTCGTCGGCCCCCGCTTCGCGGGCGATCGCCGCCTTGTCGGCATCGCCGGCGGTGGCGAGGACGCGCGCTCCGGCTGTGCGCAGCCACTGGACGAGCAGCTGCCCGACTCCGCCCGCGGCGGCGTGGACAAGGACCGTCTGCCCGGCTTCGACCCGGGCGCAGCGATCGACCAGGAACTCGGTGGTGCCGCCCTTCAGCATCGCCGCCGCGCCGATATCGTCCGCGATCAGGCCGGGCAGCGGCACCGCCATCGCCGCGGGGATGACCCGGCGCGTCGCGTAGGAACCGATCGGCCCCCGCCCGCAGCCGATGCGGTCGCCGGCCGCGAAGTCGACGACCCCGGCGCCGACCGCTTCGACGACGCCGGCCGCCTCCAGCCCGATGCCGCTCGGAAGCGGGACCGGGTAGAGTCCGCTGCGGTGATAGGTATCGATGAAGTTGACGCCGATCGCCGTGTGCCGGACGAGGATCTCGCCGGGACCGGGGTCGCCGACCGCCACTGTCTCGAACTGAAGCACCTCGGGTCCCCCGGTGGTGGCGAAGCGGATGGCATGGTCGGTCACAGGTACGAGCTCCAGCTTGGCGCGAGGGTGGATCGAGGCTAGAGCAGGACGCACGGCCACGGAAGGCGGGTGCATGAAGATCAGCTTCGACATCGACTGCACGCCGGCCGAGGCGCGCGCCTTTCTTGGTCTCCCCGACCTGACGCCGCTCCATCAGCTCTATCTCGACCGAATGAGTACGATGATGACTGATGGTATCGGCCCGGCGGACATGGAGCGCCTGGCGCGATCCTGGCTTCCTGGGTTTAGTGAGGGACTTGAGGCGTGGCGGCAGGCGATGCTCGGCGCGATGCGGCCGAAGGCCGAGTAGATCGGCCAACCTTGTTCGCGCTGGCGACAGGCGCTACGCCATCCGCCATCGCCATCATCCGCATCTCCGGATCGCAGGCGCTCGCCGCCGCCGCGCGTCTGGGATGCCTGCCATCGACGCCACGCGCGCTTGTTCGGGCCAGACTTCGCGCGGAAGACGGTTCGCTGCTCGATGACGCGCTTGTGGCGACGTTCCTCGGGCCGGCGAGCGCGACGGGTGACGATGTCGTCGAGCTTCATCTTCACGGCGGCCCTGCGGTGGTGGCCGGCGTGACACAGGCCCTGATCGGAAGGGGCCTGACGCCGGCACGCGGCGGCGACTTCACTCGGCGCGCGTTCGAAAACGGTAAGCTTGACCTCAGCCAGGTCGAGGCCCTCGGCGATCTGCTCTATGCCGACACCGAGGCGCAGCGGCGGGCGGCTTTGACGCGGACGGGGACCGGCGTCGCCAAACGCGTCGACGAATGGCGCAGACGTTTACTCGGCGCGCGCGCCGACCTTGAGGCAACGCTTGATTTCGCCGAAGAAGACGATATTGGGCCCCGGCTGGTGGTCGCAACGTGTCGCGGACTGCACGAGCTTGGCCGGGAGATTGATGCCGCGCGCGTCGAGACGCTTCGTGGCGAGCGGCTGACGGAGGGAGTGACGATCGCGATCGTCGGTCCGACGAACGCCGGCAAGTCGACCCTGCTCAA
This sequence comes from Sphingomonadaceae bacterium, assembly GCA_019245455.1. Lineage (GTDB taxonomy): Bacteria > Pseudomonadota > Alphaproteobacteria > Sphingomonadales > Sphingomonadaceae > Polymorphobacter_B. The sequence goes on from JAFARM010000074.1 coordinate 2,699, forward strand.
CGCCATGATGCGACGCGACGCGGCAATGGTCTCTCCCGTGCCCGGGACCACCCGCGACGTGCTGGAGTTTCGCACCACACTCGGCGGCATTCCGGTAACCCTGATCGACACGGCGGGATTGCGTGACGATGTGGATGCCTTGGAGGCGGAGGGCATCCGGCGCGGACAAGCGCGTGCAGCGGTCGCCGACATCCGCGTCGCGTTCGACGCCCTGAGCGGCGGCGCGGATACGGTTGCGATTGCCGGCAAAAGTGACCTGACCGGCAAGGTCGGCTGGATCGACGGCGTCCTTCACCTGTCACCGCGCACAGGCGCCGGGCTCGAACTTCTGGAGGCGGACCTCGTCGAACGTTTGGAGCGGGTCGTTCGGCCAGCCGACCCGCCGATGCTGGCCCGCCGTTGGCAGGCGTCGGCTCTGGCCAGCGCCGCTGCGTATATTATGGCAGCCATAGAGGAGCCGGAGGTGGTGCTTGCCGCCGATAGTCTGCGTCGGGCGGGATCGGCGCTCGACGAACTCGTCGGGCGCGGTGCGGCGGACGATCTACTGGACGCGATCTTCGCGCGCTTCTGCATCGGCAAGTGATGTTCCACGTGGAACATTTTGACCCGTGCCCCCGCAAAGCGTAGCGAAAGGCATGGCGGCATTTGATGTCCTGGTGGTAGGAGGCGGACACGCCGGCTGCGAAGCGGCGGCAGCGGCGGCGCGAACGGGCGCGCGCGTCGCCCTCGTCACGCGCGCGATGTCGGACCTGGGTCAGCTCTCGTGCAATCCGGCGATCGGCGGCCTTGGCAAAGGGCACCTCGTCCGCGAGATCGATGCGCTCGACGGGCTGATCGGCCGAGTCGGCGATGCCGCCGCGCTGCAGTACCGCTTGCTTAACCGCAGCAAGGGGCCCGCGGTTCAGGGTCCGCGTGCCCAGATCGACCGGCGACGCTATGCAGCGGCGATGCAGGCGACAATGGCCGCGCGCGTGTCGATCGTCGTCGCCGAGGTGACCGGGTTCTTGCCGCGAGGCGTGACGACGACGATCGGGGCGATTGAGGCCGCGGCGATGGTGGTCACGACAGGCACATTCCTTGCTGGAACCCTGCACCATGGCCGCAGCATCGCGTCGGGGGGCCGCATCGGGGCTCCGGCAGCGCGACCGCTCGCGCAGGCACTGGCTGACCTCGGCCTGTCACGCGGCCGCTTCAAGACGGGAACGCCGCCGCGGCTCGACGGACGGACGATCGACTGGGCGGCGCTGGCGCTGCAGCCCGGCGACGATGTGCCGACCTTGCTCTCCGACGCCTCGCCGCCGCCGACCCGGCCGATGCTCGCCTGCGCCGTCACGCGCACGACGCCGGCGAGTCATGCGGTGGTCCGTGCGCATCTCGGCGAGACGCCAACCTACGGCGGCGACTTCAGCGGCCGCGGACCGCGCTATTGCCCCTCGCTCGAAGACAAGGTCGTCCGCTTCGCTGACCGCGACGGCCACACCATCTTTCTCGAACCCGAGGGATATGACGATTCTACCGTCTACCCGAACGGCATCTCGACGGCGCTGCCGCCCGCAGTGCAGAGCGAGTTGCTCAAGACGATCCCCGGGCTCGAACGCGCCGTCATCCTGCAGCCCGGCTACGCTGTCGAGTACGACTATGTCGATCCGCGGGCGCTGACCGCCGCGTTGATGGTGCGCGACCGGCCCGGCCTGTTCCTCGCCGGGCAAATCAACGGCACCACCGGCTATGAGGAGGCGGCGGGGCAGGGGCTCGTCGCTGGGCTGAACGCCGCCCGCTTCGCCGCAGGCAAAGCACCCGTGACGTTCGACCGCGCAACCTCATACCTCGGCGTCATGATCGACGATCTGACGCTGCTCGGCGTCAGCGAGCCGTACCGGATGCTGACCTCGCGCGCCGAGTTCCGGCTGAGCCTGCGGATCGACAATGCCGACGAGCGGCTGACGCCGATCGGCATCGGCTGCGGGCTCGTTGGCCGCGATCGCGCGGCGCGCTTCACCGAGCGACACCGCGCGCGCGACGCGGCGCGGGCGCAGCTCCGGTCGCTGCGGGCGACGCCGGCCGACCTGGCGCGCGCGGGCATTGCCGTCGGACAGGACGGCGTCACGCGTTCCGCGGCCGAGTGGCTTGCCTTTCCCGCGGTCGATTGGAACGTTGCAACGCGGCTGTGGCCGCAGCTGGCGACCATTGCGCCGGACATCGCCGCGACTGTCGCAACCGATATGCGCTATGCCGTCTACCTCGACCGCCAAGCCGAGGAGGTCGCCGCATTCCGTGCCGAGGAAAGCCTACCTCTGTCGCAAACCATTGATTATGCCTGCATTCCCGGCCTGTCGGGCGAGATGGTCGAACGTCTGACCGCGGCGCGGCCGGCGACCTTCGGGGGCGCGGCCCGCGTCGCCGGCGTCACGCCCGGCGCGCTCGGTGCCCTGCTGGCGCACGTCCGCCGCGCGGCGTGAGCGGGCGCGATGCCTTTGCCGCCGCTTATCCGGCCGATGTGGCGAGCCTCGACGCGCTGCAGCGGTATGTCGACCTGCTGGGCTTATGGCAGGCGCGAATGAACCTTGTCGCGCCTTCGACGCTCGCCGACGCGTGGGACCGCCACGTCGCCGACAGCGCGCAGCTCGCGTCACTTGCCGGAACACGCGACGCGACGACGTGGCTCGACATCGGCAGCGGCGCCGGCTTTCCGGCGCTCGTCCTCGCGCGTCTGTGTCCGGGGCATTTCCACCTGGTCGAGGCGACGACCAAGAAATGCAGCTTTCTTGCCGCCGCGGCCGAGGCGCTCGGCGTGACAGGACGGGTGACGATCCACAACACCCGCATCGAGGCGTTGCCGACCCTTGCCGCCGACATCGTCACCGCCCGCGCGTGCGCCGCACTGCCGCAGCTGTTCGCCTGGGGCGCGCGCTTCGCCCGCGGGCAGTGGCTGCTGCCCAAGGGGCGGACGGCAGCCGCAGAGATCGCCGCGGCGACCGTCGACTTCACCTTCGATCACGAACTCGTCGCTAGCCGCACCGATGCCGACGCGCGTATCGTCGTCGCGCGCAACGTCCGGCGGAGGGGGGGATGAGGATCGCGATCGCCAACCAGAAAGGCGGCGTCGGCAAGACGACGACGGCGATCAACCTCGCCACCGCCCTGGCGGCAACCGGGCGGCGGGTGCTGCTCCTCGACATGGACGCGCAGGGCAATGCGTCGACCGGGCTCGGCATCGACCGCCGGTCGCGGACGCGGTCGATCTACGATGTCCTGCTCGGCGATGCCTCGATCGCCGAGGCGACGATGGCGACGGCAGTCCCCGGCTTGTCGCTGGTCCCATCGACAGCGGCGCTGGCCGGGGCGGAGGTCGAACTCGTCGGCCTCGACCGGCGCAACCGGCGGCTGGCGGACGCGCTGGCCGCCGCGCCCGCCTACGACTTCGTCCTGACAGATTGCCCGCCTTCGCTAGGGCTGCTGACGCTGAACGCCCTGATTGCCGCCGCCCGCGTGCTGGTGCCGCTGCAGTGCGAGTTCTTCGCGCTCGAGGGGCTCAGCCACCTGCTGTCGACGATCGAGCACGTCCGCGCCGGCCCCAACCCGCACCTGCGCCTGCTCGGCGTCGTCCTGACCATGGCCGACCGCCGCAACCGCCTGTCGGAGGCAGTCGCCGCCGATGTCCGCGCCGTGATGGGGGCCGAGGTCTTCGCCACCGCCATCCCGCGCAACGTTCGCCTGTCGGAGGCACCGAGCCACGGCCTGCCGGCCCTGGTCTACGATATGCGCTGTCTTGGTTCGGCGGCCTACATCGAACTTGCCAAAGAGGTTCTCGAACGAACCGCGCGAACGGGGGAAATGGTCGATGCCTGAAAAGAAGCGGGGGCTTGGCCGCGGTCTGTCTGCGCTGATGGACGAGGTCGCACCGACGGCAACCCGCACCATGCTGCCGCTCGCCGACATCGTCGCCAACCCGCGCCAGCCGCGCCGCCGCTTCGATCCCGGCGCGATGGAGGACCTGATCGAGTCGGTTCAAGCGCGCGGGGTGCTGCAGCCGATCCTCGTCCGCCCCGCCGGCGGCCGCTACGAAATCGTCGCCGGCGAGCGGCGCTGGCGTGCGGCGGCGGCGGCGCAGCTCCACGAGATCCCGGTCGTCATCCGCGAGCTCGACGACGCTGCCGCCTTCGAGATCGCGCTGGTCGAGAACATCCAGCGCGCCGACCTCAACCCGATCGAGGAAGCCGAGGGCTATCAGCGGCTGATGGCCAACCACGGCCATACGCAGGAGAGTTTGGCGAAAATCGTCGGCAAGGCGCGCAGCCACGTCGCCAACCTGCTGCGCCTGCTCGACCTGCCCGAACGCGTGCGGGCGATGGTCGCGGCGGGCGAGATCGGTACCGGCCACGCCAAGGCGCTGATGACCGCCGCCGACCCTGTCGCCCTGGCCGAGAAGGTGCGCGCCGGCGGCCTGTCGGTGCGGCAGGCGGAGGCGCTCGCGCGGAAGCCACGCGCATCGCGCGCCGTGTCGGTGTTGACCGGACGTGACCCCGACCTCGCCGCGATCGAAGCGCGGCTGGCCGACGCACTCGGGATGCAGGTGGTACTGGCGGTCGGGAAGCCGCCATCGGGGACGCTGGCGGTCGTCTTCTCGACGCTCGATCAACTCGACCTGCTGTGCCGCCTGCTCGAAGCGTCGCCGCCTGCCTAGCGCCGCGCCCCGACGGCGAGCGCCAGCAGCAGCTGGCCGACCGCGACGTCGCCGGCCGAGCCGCTGCGCTTGACC
>JAFARM010000161.1 GCA_019245455.1 Sphingomonadaceae bacterium
CTGCGTCTGCAGCGTGTTGTCGCGCAGCACGAGGGCCGCGACGTCGTCGGTCATCTCCGCGAGCAGCGCGTTGCGGTCGTCCTCAGTCAACCGTCCGGCGGCGACCTCGGCGTTCAAGGCGATCTTGATGTTGACCTCGTTGTCCGAGCAGTCGACGCCGGCCGAGTTGTCGATGAAGTCGGTGTTGAGCCGGCCACCCTTCAGCGCATATTCGATGCGCCCGGCCTGCGTGACGCCCAGGTTGGCCCCTTCGCCGACGACCTTCGCGCCGATGTCGCCACCGTCGATGCGATGGGCGTCGTTGGCGCGGTCGCCGACGTCGGCGTTCGCTTCGCCCGCCGCCTTGACGTAGGTGCCGATACCGCCAAACCAGAGCAGGTCGACCTTCGCCTTGAGGATGGCGGTGATCAGTTCCGACGGCGACAGCGTGTCGGCGGCGATGCCGAGTGCGGCCTTGACCTCGGCGCTGATCGGGATCGCCTTCTGGCTGCGCGGGAAGACGCCGCCGCCCTTGGAAATCAGCGCCTTGTCGTAATCGTCCCAGCTCGACCGCGGCAGGGCGAACAGGCGCTTGCGCTCGGCGAACGCCCTGGCGGCATCGGGCGATGGATCGAGGAAAATGTGGCGGTGGTCGAAGGCGGCAAGCAGGCGGATGCTTTCGGACAGCAGCATCCCGTTGCCGAAGACGTCGCCGCTCATATCGCCCACGCCGACGACAGTGATCGCGTCGGTCTGAACGTCGACGCCCATCTCGCGGAAGTGGCGCTGGACCGAAATCCACGCGCCGCGCGCGGTGATCGCCATCGCCTTGTGGTCGTAGCCGACGCGGCCCCCTGACGCGAACGCGTCGCCGAGCCAGAAGCCGTGGTCCAGCGCGATCGCGTTGGCGGTGTCGGAAAAGGTCGCCGTGCCCTTGTCGGCGGCGACGACGAGATAAGGGTCGGGGGCGTCGTGGCAGACGAGGCCGGCTGGCGGCACGACGCTGCCGTCGGGCGCATAGTTGTCGGTCAGCGACAGGAGCGCGCGGATGAAGACCTTGTACGCCTCCGTCCCTTCCGTCAGCCACGCGTCGCGCTGTGCCGGCGGCGGCAGCTGCTTGGGGTAGAAGCCGCCCTTGGCCCCCGTCGGCACGATGACCGTGTTCTTGACCTTCTGTGCCTTGACCAGCCCCAGCACCTCGGTGCGGAAGTCGTCGCGGCGGTCGGACCAGCGCAGGCCACCGCGGGCGATCGGGCCGTAGCGCAGGTGGATGCCTTCGACGCGGGTCGAGAACACCCAGATTTCGCGGTAGGGCACCGGGCGCGGCAGGCCGGGGACGGCGCTGCTGTCGAGCTTGAAGGCCAGCGCCTCCGGGCCACCCGGGACGAAGGCGTTGGTGCGGAGCGTCGCCAGGATGACGGCGCGGTACAGGCGCAGGATGCGGTCGTCGTCGATCGCGGCCACTTCGGCCAGGCCGGCGTCGATGGCATCGGTCCGGGCGTCGGTGCCGTCTCCCGTGGACCGCGCGCGGAACAGCGTGACGAGTGCGCGGGTGATCGCCGGATAGCGGCGCAGGGCATCGACCACCGTCATCAAGCCGTAGGTGACACCGGTCTGGCGCAGGTAGCGGAAATAGGCGCGCAGCCAGTTCGCCGCCTCCGCGTCGAGCCCGGCGGCGACGACGAGCGCGTTGAAGCCGTCGTTCTCCTGCGCGCCCGTCAGCACGGCGGTCAGCGCCGGCTCGAGCCGCGCGCGCAGCGCATCGAGGTCGGCGATCGCGGCCGGATCGGCGACCTCGAGCAGGAAGTCGTGAATCCACGCCGCGCCGCCAAGGTCGAAGGGGAACTCTTCGATGACGCGCAGGCCGAAATTTTCGAGCACCGGCACCGCGTCGGACAAGGCGATTATCTTGCCGAGCCGGTAGACCTTCAACCGCAGCTGGTTTGGCGCGTCGCCGGCGGCGCGATGGAACTGGACGGCGCGCCCCGCCTCGTCGCTCAGCCCGCCGAGCGCGACGAGGTCGGCGGCCGCTTCCTCGGCGCGGTACTGCGCGCGGTAGCTGGCGGAGAAGCCGTCGCCGTGGGCGATGACCAGCCGCGCGGCGCGCTGTGGCCCGACGGCGGCGATGAGCGCGGTCTCCAGCGCCTCGTCCCAGCCGCGCACGAGCGCGTCGAGCTCGGCGTCGAGCGCCGCCTCGTCGATCTCGGCGTCGCCGTCGCGGGCGATGACGTAGTGGACGCGCGCCAGCCCCTCGGCGCGCAGTTCGACCTCGTAGCGCGTCAGCGTGCCGCCGAGCGCCGCCGTCAGCATCGCCCCGACGCTCGTCCGGACGCCGCTGGTGTAGGCGTCGCGCGGCACGTAGACGAGGACCGAGACGAACTGGCCAAAGGCATCGGCGCGCGCGAACAATTTGGGCCGCGGCCGGTCGAGCAGCGACAACAGGCCGAGCGCCATCGTCCTGAGGCGCGCCGGCGTCACCTCGAACAGCTCCTCGCGCGGGAAGCTTTCGATGACGTGCGCCAGCGCCTTGCCGGTGTGGCCCTTGGGATCGAAGCCGAGCGCGTCGACGACACCGGCGACCTTTCGGCGAAGCAGCGGCACGTTCCGCGGGCTCGTCGCCAGCGCCGCCGACGTGAACAGGCCGAGGAAGCGCGTGACGGCGACCGCGCGCCCGTCGCCGGCGAAGGTCTTGACCGCGATCAGGTCGGGGTTGACGCGGCGGTGCACGGTCGACAGCGTCGCCGACTTGGTGATCAGCAGCGGCTCGGGCGAAACGAGGAAGCGCGGCAACGCCGCCGCCGGGGTGCGGTCGTCGCCCTGCCAGCCGCGGCACAGGCCGAGCCCGCCCGCGGCGGGGGTCTCGTTACCGTCCGCGTCGAGCGTCGCGGTGGCGACGCCGAGCAGGGTGAAGCGGTCGGCCGCCAGCCATTCGAGGAAGGCCATCGCCTCGGCGGCGACGTGCGGCGCCACGGGCGGCGGGTTCTCGCCGAGCGCGCGCGTCGCCTGGTTGAGGCGGTCGAGCATCGCCGGCCAATCGGCGACGGCGGCGCGGACGTCGGCCAGCACGCCCTCGAGTGCAGCGACGAGATCGGCGCGCTCGCGCGCGGCGGCGCGCTCGAGCTCGATGTAGATGACCGATTCGCGCGTGACGCCGGCGGCGACGGCCCCCGCGCCGGCACCGGTCACCTCGATCAGGCGACCCTCGCCGTCGCGGCGGACGTCGACGACCGGGTGGAGCAGGCGGTCGATCTGCAGCCCGGCGGCGGTGATCGCCAGGCTGACCGAATCGACCAGGAAGGGCATATCGTCGTTGACGATGGCAAGCGCCAGCCGGCGGCGGACCTGCGCCGCGTGCGGGGCGGCGGCCTCCAGGACGATGGTCGCGGTGCCGGGCGCGCGCGTGGCGGCGGCGGCGGCGACGAAGCGGCGGATGTGCGCCGCCGCCGCCGCGTCGATGTCGTCGGTCTCGCCGGG
>JAFARM010000033.1 GCA_019245455.1 Sphingomonadaceae bacterium
GTGTTCTGCCTGTTCGCCCAGGGCAGCGGGCTGCTGCCCGACGGCATCGTCGGCCGGATGCTGGCGGCGAGCGCGCGCAACCCCGACCGCTTCCCCGTCCATGCCGGCCGGCTGTTCGCGGCGATGCGCGACGGCGGCGACCTCGACTACGTCGCCATCGATTGGTTCGACGGCGGGCTGTTCAACGACGACGCCGCGCTGCCGCTGACCGCGGGCGACATCAAGGACCTGATCGCCGCCGCCCGGCGCGACTGGCAGGCGATCGACCCCGCGATCATGGGGACGCTGTTCGAGCGCGGGCTCGACCCGTCGAAGCGCAGCCAGCTCGGCGCGCACTATACCGACCGCGCCAAGATCATGCAGATCGTCGAGCCGGTGGTGATCGCGCCGCTGAGGGCCGAATGGGCGGCGTGCCTTGCCGAGATGCGCGCCCTGATCGACGCGGTGCCGCAGCGGACGGCGACGCGGCTGCTGACCCCCGCCGAGCGCAGCCGCGGGGAGGCGCTGAAGGCGCGCGCGGCGGCGGTCCACAGCGGCTTCGTCGAGCGGCTGGCGCGCTTCCGCGTCCTCGACCCCGCCTGCGGTTCGGGCAACTTCCTGTACGTCGCGCTGAAGGCGCTGAAGGACCTCGAGCACCGCGCCAACCTCGACGCCGAGGCGCTCGGCCTGCCGCGCGGCTTCCCCCGCGTCGGCCCGGAGTGCGTGCTCGGCATCGAGGTCAACCCCTATGCCGCCGAACTCGCCCGCGTCGCGGTGTGGATCGGCGAAATCCAGTGGATGCGCGCCAACGGCTTCGACGCGACGCGCAACCCGATCCTGCGCCCGCTCGACACGATCGAGTGCCGCGACGCCGTGCTGGCCGCGGACGGCGGACGCGCCGACTGGCCAGCGGCCGACGCGATCGTCGGCAACCCGCCGTTCCTGGGCGGCAAGCGGCTGCGCGACGGACTGGGCGACGCCTATGTCGACGCGCTGTTCGACGCCTATGCCGGTGACGTGCCGCAGGAGGCCGACTTCGTCACCTACTGGGTGGCGCAGGCGTGGCGCGCGGTGTCGGCGGGGCGGGTGGCGCGGGCCGGGCTGGTGACGACGAACTCGATCCGGGGCGGTGCCAATCGCCGGGTGCTCGCGCCGGTCGCCGATGCCGGCGGGCTTTTCGCCGCCTGGAGCGACCTGCCGTGGACGGTCGAGGGCGCGGCGGTGCGGGTCTCGCTCGTCGCCTTCGCCGCGGAGCCGGCCGCTTCGCCCGTCCTCGACGGCGCGCCGGTCGAACGGATCAACGCCGACCTGACGAGCGCGGCGTCCGACCTGACCAAGGCGCGGCGGCTGGCAGCGAACGCCGGCGTCGCCTTCATGGGCGACACCAAGGGCGGCGCCTTCGACGTTCCCGGCACGCTGGCGCGCGCGTGGCTGCAGCTGCCGCTCAATCCCAACGGGCGGCCGAACAGCGACGTGCTGCGCCCCTGGGCCAACGGCATGGACGTGACCCGCCGGCCGGCCGACAAGTGGATCATCGACTTCGGCTGGACGATGAGCGAAGCCCAAGCCGCGCTCTACGAGGCCCCGTTCGCCCACGTCGCCGCCCACGTCCGGCCGGTGCGCGTGGCGAACCGGCGCGACAGCTACGCGCGCGCCTGGTGGCGGCACGTCGAACCGCGTCAGGGGATGTTGCGCCAGCTTCATGGCACAACGCGCTTTATCATCACGGCTAGAGTGTCGAAGTTCCGTCTGTTCTCGTGGCTTCCGACCGCGGTTTTGCCCGACAGCGCGGCCATCGCCATCGCCCGCGACGACGACACCAGCTTCGGCATCCTTCACTCGCGCTTCCACGAGCTGTGGTCGCTGCGGCTGGGCACCTTCCTCGGCGTCGGCAACGATCCCCGCTACACGCCATCGACGACCTTCGAGACCTTCCCCTTCCCCGACGGCCTGACCCCCGACGTTCCCGCCGCCGCCTATGCCGCCGATCCGCGCGCGCAGGCGATCGCCGCCGCCGCGGCGCGGCTCGACGCGCTGCGCGCGGCGTGGCTCAACCCGCCCGACCTGATCGTCCGCGTGGCCGAAGTCGTCCCCGGCTATCCCGACCGCCTGCTGCCGAAGGACGACGCCGCCGCCGCGGTCCTCAAGGGCCGAACCCTGACCGCGCTCTACAACGCCCGGCCGCAGTGGCTGGCGACCGCCCATGCCGAGTTGGACGCCGCCGTCGCCGCCGCCTACGGCTGGCCCGCCGACCTCGGCGACGACGCGGTGCTCGCCCGCCTGTTCGCCCTCAACCGGGACCGCGCCGCTTAGCCCGCCGCCGCCTGCCGGCTCGCGCGCTTGCGCTCGTGGGGATCGAGGTGGACCTTGCGCAGGCGGATGAAGTTCGGCGTCACCTCGACCAGTTCGTCGTCGTCGATATAGGCGATCGCCTGTTCCAGCGTCAGCCGCTTGGGCGGGCTGAGCTGGATCGCGTCGTCCTTGCCGGAGGCGCGGAAGTTGGTCAGCGCCTTCGACTTCAGCGGGTTGACCTCGAG
>JAFARM010000073.1 GCA_019245455.1 Sphingomonadaceae bacterium
GCCTACAAGACCTATTTCATGCCGCAGGGCATCGGCGCCGACCTGATCGCGACCAAGTGGGGCTTCAGCCGTAGCGACGTCGACGCCTACGCCATGGAGAGCCAGAAGCGTGCGGCGCGCGCCTGGGCCGAGGGGCGGTTCAGGAACTCGATCATCGGCGTCAAGGACGTGATCGGCGAGGTCGTCCTCGATCACGACGAGCATATGCGCCCGTCGACCGATATGCAGTCGCTGGGCGGCCTCAACCCGGCGTTCGAGGCGATCGGCGAGCAGATGCCCGGCTTCGACGCCATCGCGCTGCAGAAGTACCCGGAGGTCGAGCGCATCCACCACGTCCACACCGGCGGGAACAGCAGTGGCATCGTCGACGGCGCGGCCGCGGTCCTGCTCGGCAACCGCGAGATCGGCGACAAATACGGCCTGAAGCCGCGCGCGCGCATCCGCGGCATGGCCTCGATCGGCAGCGAGCCGGCGATCATGCTGACCGGCCCCGCGCCCGTCACCGAGAAGCTGCTGAAGCGCCTCGGCATGACCGTCGACGACATCGACCTCTTCGAGCTGAACGAGGCGTTCGCGAGCGTGGTGCTGCGCTATATGCAGGCGCTGAACATCGACCACGACAAGATCAACGTGAACGGCGGCGCGATCGCGATGGGGCACCCGCTCGGCGCGACGGGGGCGATGATCCTGGGCACGGTGCTCGACGAGCTCGAGCGCACGGGCAAGGGGACGGCGCTGGTCACGCTGTGCGTCGGTGCCGGCATGGGCACGGCGACGGTGATCGAACGGGTTTAGCCCCCCTCCCGCTTGCGGGAGGGGCTGGGGGGTGGGCCGTGCGCCCCCGGTCGGCCGCCCGCGAAGTGACCACGACTTCCCACCCCCGACCCCTCCCGCAAGCGGGAGGGGAGAAGGAAGGACCCTTAGATGACCACCCTCCACGACAGCCTCGACGCCGACGGCATCCTGACGCTGACCATCGACCTGCCGGGGCAGTCGATGAACGTCATCAACGCCGACTTCACGACCGACCTCGCCGCCGCCATCGCGCGCATCAAGTCGGACGAGGCGGTCAAGGGCGTCGTCATCACCAGCGGCAAGGCGTCGGGCTTCATGGCCGGTGCCGACCTGAAAGGCATGGGCGGGCTGGTCGGCGGCGGCCGAGCCGAGGCAAGTGAGGGTTCACGCGAAGCCGCGAAGCCGCGAATGGCGGCACTCTTCGAGCAGGTCTATCAGTTGAACAAGCTTTTCCGTGACCTCGAGACGTGCGGCAAGCCTGTCGCCGCCGCGATCAACGGGCTGGCGCTCGGCGGCGGGCTCGAGCTGGCGCTCGCCTGCCACTACCGTATCTGCGTCGACAATCCGAAGGTCCAGCTCGGCCTGCCCGAGGTGCTCGTCGGCCTATTTCCCGGTGCCGGCGGCACGCAGCGGCTGCCGCGGCTGATGGGCGTGCAGCCGGCGCTGATGTACCTGACGCAGGGCAAGTCAATGAGCCCGCAGGAGGCGCTCGGCTTCAAGGTGGTGAACGAGCTCGCGCCCGCCGATCAGGTCGTCGCGCGCGCCAAGGTCTGGGCCAAGGCCAACCCCAAAGCGGTCGCGCCGTGGGACGAGAAGGGCTTCAAGTTCCCCGGCGGCGTCGGCGCGATGAACCCCGGCTTCGCCCAGACCTTCATGGCCGGCACGGCGATCCTCGCCAAGACGACCAACCACAATATGAACGCGCCGATCGCGATGCTGTCGGCGGTGTACGAGGGGACGCAGCTGCCGATCGACACGGCGCTGCGCGTCGAGAGCAAGTACCTCGCCAAGGTCGTCGCCGACCCGCAGGCGGGCAACATGATCCGCTCGCTGTTCGTGTCGAAGCAGGCGGCGGAGAAGGGCGCGCGCCGGCCGAAGGACGTGCCGCCCGCGCCGCCTAAGAAGATCGCCATGCTCGGCGCGGGCCTGATGGGCGCGGGCGTCGCCATGGTCGCGGCGCAGGCGGGGATCGAGGTCGTGCTGCTCGACCGCGATCAGGCCGCCGCCGAGAAGGGCAAGGCCTACACGGCCGAGCGGCTCGCGAAGAAGCGTACCGACGCCGCCAAGACAGAGGCGGTGCTCGGCCGCATCTATCCGACCGCCGACTATGCCGACCTTGCCGGCTGTGACCTCATCATCGAGGCGGTGTTCGAGGACCGGGCGATCAAGGCCGACGTCACCCGGAAGGCGGAGCCGCAGCTGCGCCCCGGCGGGATCATGGCGTCCAACACCTCGACCCTGCCGATCACCGGGCTGGCGACGGCGTGGTCGAAGCCCGCGAACTTCATCGGCATCCACTTCTTCTCGCCGGTCGAAAAGATGCCGCTGGTCGAGATCATCGTCGGCAAGGAGACGGGGCCGGCGGCGATCGCCAAGGCGCTCGACTTCGTCGCGGCGGTCCGCAAGACGCCAATCGTTGTCAACGATTCTCGCGGCTTCTACACCTCGCGCTGCTTCGGCACCTATGTCCAGGAGGGGCTGGCGCTCTTGAGCGAGGGCGTGTCGCCGGCGCTGATCGAGAATGTCGGCAAGCAGATGGGGATGCCGGTCGGCCCGCTCGCGGTCAACGACGAGGTCGGGCTCGACCTGTCGTACAAGATCGCCAAGCAGACGCAGGCTGACCTCGGCGACGCCTACCGGCCGACCGCGTCGGAAGCGGTGATTGCGACGATGAATGAGCTCGGCCGCTACGGGCGCAAAGGCGGCAAGGGCTTCTACGTCTATCCCGAGGACGGCGGGCGCAAGTATCTGTGGCCCGAGCTGCAGGCGACCGTCGCCGCGCCCGGCGAGCACAGCGACGCCACGCCTGAGGCGATCCGCGAGCGATTGCTCTACCGCCAGCTGGTGGAATGTGCGCGCTGCTTCGGCGAGGGGGTGCTCGAGACGCCCGAGGACGGCGACCTCGGCGCGATCTTCGGCTGGGGGTTCATGCCCTTCACCGGCGGACCGTTCAGCCACATGGACACGGTCGCAATCGCGCAGGTCGTCGCCATCCTCGACGGCCTGACCGAGCGCCACGGCGAGCGGTTCGCCCCGCCGCAGCTGCTCCGCGACATGGCGGCAACGGGCGAGACCTTCTACGGCCGGGCTGCGATGAAGCAGGCGGCGTGAGGTTTTCACGGGAGCGAGACGCTCGACGGGGCCGATCCTGCGTCTGAGGGGGGTGCGCATCGCCGCGGTGGTCGCCCTCGGCCTCGCCGGGCTGTCGGCCATCGTCGGTGGCTGGCGTGGCGCCACGGCACGGCCGCGGGTCGTTCGCTACGACGTCGCCGTGCGGGGCTGGTCGGGGCCGCCGCTGCGACTGGTGCAAGTCAGCGACATCCACATGGGGCCGCCCGATATGCCGGCGGCGCGCGTCGCGGACATTGTCGCCGAAGTGGATGCGCTTCGCCCCGACATCATCGTCCTGACGGGCGACTATCACGGCGGCAAGTTCCTCGACGGCGACGCCGGCAACCTCGACGATGGCGTCCGCCCGCTTCGCCGGCTGCACGCGCCGCTCGGCGTCTTCGCCGTGCGCGGCAACCACGACGATCCCTATTGGACGCCGCGCGTCCTGCCGCGCTACCGCATGACGTATCTCGAGAACGCACACGCCGACGCCGGGCCGGTGACGGTCGCGGGGATCGACGATGCCGAAACGGGGCACCCCGACATCGCCGCAGCGCTTGCCGGAGCACCGCCGGGCAAGCCGGTTCTCCTCCTGATGCACGAGCCCGACCGCTTTGCCGCCGTGCCCCGCGGCGTCGCGCTGACGCTCGCCGGCCATACGCACGGCGGGCAGATCCGCCTACCGCTGATCGGCGCGATCGTGACGCACACCGATTTCGGCTGGGTTCGCGGGCGCTACGATCAGGGCGGGCGGACGCTGATCGTGAGTTCCGGCGTCGGGACCAGCGGCGTGCCGCTCCGCCTCGGTGTGCCGCCCGAGATTGTCGTCGTCACCCTCCACTAGCCGAAGGCGGCGAGCAGCTCCCGGTCGGCGGCGCCCGCGGCATCGGCGATGTCGCGGCAGCGGGCGATCGCCTCGCGCAGGGTCCCGACGCAAACGTCGGCATCGGGCAGTTCGCTGCTGCCTGGCGCGGCGTGCCATAGGCCGACGACGACCGGCACGCCGGGCAGGCGGTCGTGCAGGCGGCGGAGCAGCGTTCGCAAGTGGGCCGGCACGCCCTCCACCTCCAGATAGACGACCGCGACCGCCAGCACACCCGACACGTTGAGGCTCGCGATCTGCTCGCGCGAGACCTCCATGCAGTTGGCGACCCGCGTGCCGAGCCCGTGCTTGTCCAGCAGCTGCGCGAGAATGCGGGCACCGACTCCATCAAGCGGGTCGCGGCCCGCGACGCACAGCACCGCGCCGTTCGCGCGCCAGGCTGGGGACGGTGGGTGCGCGGCTGTGTCAGGCGCCGCGTCGGCGGGCAGTGCCTTCTCGGCGAGGCCGCGGACGCCCGCGGGACCGCTGCGCGATGGTGTCGGCGTGGTGTCGGCGTAGCCGGCGAGGTCCTCGATCAGCGCCAGGCTCGCCCGCCGCACCCGCTCCAGCCGGGCATCGTCGAGCACGCCACGCATACAGTCGGCGGCGGCCAAGTTGAGTCCCTTGACCGCGACCTCGTCGTAATAGCTCGACAGCGCGCGATCGCGCAGCAGCGCTTCGGCCTGGTCGAGCGCCTCGTCGGGATCGCC
>JAFARM010000103.1 GCA_019245455.1 Sphingomonadaceae bacterium
CAACGCCCCGGCAATGTCGGCGCGCGCCATTCGTCGCGATGATCCGAGCACCCACACCAGCTCGAGCAAGACGGTCGGCACGACGAGGGCGGGCTGCGCCAGAAGCTTGATGGCGATCGGGAACTGGTGCTGGTCGTCACGCATGATCGCGCGCACCAGCAGATTGGTGTCGAGCGACGTCACCAACGGCTGCGCAGGTCTTGCTCGGCGGCAACCTCCAGCACGGCGCGATGCATCTCCTCATCGGTGATCGTGGGACCGCGATAGGGGCTCCGCGCCCAAATCCGATCCAACGCCTCCTCCGCCGTCGATCCCGGCTGCTCGGCGACCGACCGCAACATGACACCGCCCGGCCGCTCGACCACCTCGATGCGAACACCCTGCCTCCAGCCGAGCCGCTCGCGGATCGCCTTCGGCACCACGACCTGCCCCTTGGACGACATCTGCGTTTGTGAAGTCATCGCCGTAAGATCGTCTTACCCCGGCCGCCTGTCAACCCGCCACCGGCAGGGTCAGCGTCACGCACAGGCCGCCCAGGTCCTCGCTTTCCTCCAGCGTCACCGTGCCCTCGTAAATCTCCGCCACGTCGCGGACGATGGCGAGGCCGAGGCCGGTCCCCGGCTTCCCCGTGTCGAGCCGGGCACCCCGTTCGAACAGGCGCGCGCGGTCGGCCTCGGGAATGCCGGGGCCGTCGTCCTCGATGGTGATGACGACGTTCAGCCCCTGCCGCGACACCGTCGCGAACACCCGCCCGCCGCCATAGATCGCGGCGTTGTCGAGCAGGTTGCCGAGCATCTCCTCGAGGTCCTGCCGCTCGCCGCGGAAGGCGAGGCTGCGGTCGCCGGCGATGTCGATGACGACGCCCTTCTGCGCATGGATGCGCGTCAGCGTCCGCACCAATCCCTCGAGCGCCGGCCACACCTCGGCCCGCGCCGTCGATGCCGTCCGCCGCCCCGCGGCGCGGGCGCGGGCGAGCTGGTGATCGACGTGGCGCTGCATGATCGCGGTCTGGCTGACGACGAGGCCGGCGAGGTCGGGGTCGCGGCTGCGCGCCGCGCCGAGCAGGACGCTCATCGGCGTCTTCAGCGCGTGCGCGAGGTTGCCGGCGTGGAGCCGCGCCGCCTCCGCCTGCTTGGCGTTGTCGTCGAGCAGCTCGTTCAACTCGGCGACCATCGGGCCGATTTCCGGCGGGAAGCCGCCGCCAACCCGCGTCGCCGCACCCGAACGGATGGCGGCGATCGCCCGGCTGACCTTCCTGAGCGGCCACAGACCATAGGTCGACTGCAGCCCGGCCAGGATCAACAGGCCCAGCCCGAGGAGGCCGAGCGACCACCACAACGTCTGGCGCAGGATATCGACCTGCTCGTCGAGGTCGCGGCTGACCTGCGCCACCTGGAAGTGGAACACGGTCTTGGCCCCGGGCAGCACGGCGTCGCGCTCGACCACGCGCAGCGGTTCGTCCTTGAACCCTTCGCTGTTGTAGAAGCAGCCGGCGCTGCAGTCCTCGCGCGCCTTCCACACCAGCGCCCGGTCCCACAGCGAGCGCGAGCGGAACGGCTCGGCCCCCGCGACCGACACCTGCCAGTAGAGCCCCGAATAGGGTTCGAGGAAACGCTGGTCGGACAGCGGCCGGTTCGACCGCGCCTCGCCGTTCGGCCCGACCTCGGCGGTGGCGATCAGCGCGGTGGCGGCATAGTTCAGCTGGTCGTCGAAATTGCGCCGGATCGCCGCCGACAGCACGTCGTCCAGCGCGAAGCCGCCGAGCACGAGCAGCGGGATGATCCACCCGGCGGCAAGCGCGATCATGCGGAGCGTCAGCGAGCCCCGCGCAAAGATGCGGCTGCGGTAGGAGGAGGTGGGGGTCATCTCTCCCTCCCCCCACGGCGCGCAGCGCCGTAGAGCGGGGAGGGACGTGGGGGCACGCCCTCAGACGCTCGCCGCCGCCCGTTGTACGAGCACCCCCACCCCAACCCTCCCCGCTGTCCGTTCGCTGCGCTCACGGGGGGGGAGGGAGGATCGCTACGCACCATCCGCCAAACTATACCCCAGCCCCCGCGTCGTCGAAATGATGTCGGGCCCCAGCTTCTTGCGGATGCGGGTGATGAACACCTCGATCGTGTTCGAATCGCGGTCGAAGTCCTGGTCGTAGATGTGTTCGATCAGCTCGGTGCGGCTGACCATCTTGCCCTTGTTGTGCATCATGTAGCTCAAGAGCTTGAACTCCTGCGCCGTCAACTTGACGGGGTCGCCGGCCAGCGTGACGCGTCCCGATCGCGTGTCGAGGCGGACGTCGCCGGCGGTCAGCTCGCTCGACGCATTGCCGGTCGAGCGGCGGATCAGCGCGCGCAGCCGGGCGATCAGTTCCTCGGTCTGGAACGGCTTGGCGAGATAGTCGTCGGCGCCGGCGTCGAGCCCCGCGACCTTGTCCGACCAGCTGTCGCGCGCCGTCAGCAGCAGGACGGGCGTCGTCCGCCCCTCCTTGCGCCAGCGGTCGAGCACCGTCAGCCCGTCGACCTCGGGCAGGCCGAGATCGAGAATGACGGCGTCATACGCCTCGGTCGAGCCGAGGTAATGCCCGTCCTCGCCGTCGGCGGCGTGGTCGACGGCGTACCCCGCGCCCTCCAGCGCCGCCTTCAGCTGCCTGGCCAGCGTCGGCTCGTCCTCGACGATCAGCACCCGCATCAAAAGCTCCTTCCCAGGATGCGCCCGGTCCGCGCATCGACATCGACGTTCTTGACGCTGTTGCCCTGCATATAGCGCAGGCGGTACATGACGTGGTCGGCGTCGAACTCGCTGCCGATGAACTTGCCCGGCACGTGCGGGCTGACCAGCGCCAGGATGTCGCCAAGCTGCATGATCTGGCCTTCCTTGGCCAGCCGGTAGGCATTGTCCTGCTCGCGCTGCGCCACGGCGGGAACGGCAGCGGCGGCAAGCGCCACGGCAAGGACGCAGACACGGAACATCGTCAGCCTTTCGACCATGGCCGTGTCGCATAGCGGCAACGCCGTGAATAGCGAGTGAACTGTCGCGCCGTTACGCTGTCCTACAGGGGCGGTTTCGTGCCATGGTCGGCGGGTGATGATGCTGCCCTGTCCTTCCTCAACCGTCATCCCCGCGCACGCGGGGACCCATCTCCCGAAGCTTCCGGGGATAGGTCCCCGCGTGCGCGGGGATGACGGGTCGATAGGGGATGACGGGTCGATAGGGGATGACGGGTCGACAGGGGATGACGGTCCGCTATCTGAGCGTCGAACCGCGTCTCGTCGTCGCGCGCATCGATTTTTCACCATCGTCGGAAGGGCCGATGCCGCCGGGCGGCGCGGCCGTGTCCCGTTCCGGCGTTGGACGCCGACGCCGCATCGCCCTTGCGCGAACCAGGCGTTGGCGCGGAACGAACCGCATCGGTGTGGACCGAGCCCGGGCGTCGCACGACCTTCGTCAACTTCCGACGCATCGTGCCGCGGCGGGTGGTTCGCCGGGGTGACGCCGGCCGCGCGCTCGCCTACATCGCCGCCATGGCAGCCCCCGTCCTTGCGCTCGAATCGATCGGTCTCGTCCAGGGCAGTAGCTGGCTGCTGCGCGGCCTCGACCTCACGATCGGCGAGCGCGACCGGCTGGCGCTCGTCGGGCGTAACGGCGCGGGCAAGACGACGCTGCTCAAGATCCTCGCCGGCCGGCTCGACACCGATGAGGGGCGGCGGACGATCCGTCCCGGGGCGCGGGTCGTGCTGCTCGATCAGGACCCGCCGGTCGCCGGCTTCTCCACCCTGCGCGCCTTCGCCCTGTCGGGCGACGACGCGCCCGAGGCGTACAGGGTCGACGCGATTGCCGACCAGCTCGGCATCGACCTCGACCGGCCCGGCGCAACGGCGTCCGGCGGGGAGAAGCGGCGCGCCGCCATCGCCCGCGCGCTGGCGCAAGACCCCGAGGTGCTGCTGCTCGACGAGCCGACCAACCACCTCGACATCGCCGCCATCGAGTGGCTGGAGACGTGGCTCCAGCGCTTCCGCGGTGCCTTCGTCGTCATCAGCCACGACCGCACCTTCCTGACGCGGCTGACGCGGTCGTCGCTGTGGCTCGACCGCGGCCAGGTCCGCCGGGCGGAGATCGGCTTCGGCGGCTTCGAGGCGTGGACCGAGACCGTCGCCGCCGAGGAAGCCAAGGCCGCCGACAAGCTCGACAACCAGCTGCGCGCCGAGCTCCACTGGCTGCAGCGCGGCGTCACCGCCCGGCGCAAGCGCAACCAGGGGCGGCTGGCCAAGCTCGGCGAGATGCGCGCCGCCCGCCGGGCGATGACCGGACCGCAGGGCGTCGCCAAGCTCGCCGCCACTACGGACGACGCGCGGACCAAGGTCGTCATCGACGCCGAGCACGTCGGCAAGGCGTTCGCCGGGCGGACGGTGATCCGCGACCTCAGCCTGCGCATCCAGCGCGGCGACCGCATCGGCGTCATCGGCCCGAACGGCGCGGGCAAGACGACCTTGCTCCGCCTGCTGACCGGCGAGATCGAGCCCGACACTGGCCGCATCCGCCGCGCCGCCTCGATCGAGAGCATCCTCATCGACCAGAAGCGCGCCCGCCTGGTGCCGGGCAAGACCGTCCGCGAAGTCATCGCCGACGGTGGCGAGTGGCTCGAGGTCGGCGGCGTGCGGAAGCACGTCGCGGGCTACCTCAAGGACTTCCTGTTCGACCCCAACGTTCTCGATGCCCGTGTC
>JAFARM010000110.1 GCA_019245455.1 Sphingomonadaceae bacterium
GCCACCCTGCCGCCGATCGTTCTCGTCATGGCCGGCGGTGCCGCGGGTGCGGCGCTGCGCTTTCTGGTTGGACAATGGGCGCTGACGACGCTGGGCCCCGGCCTGCCGTTCGGGACGTGGGCGGTCAACATCCTCGGCGGGCTCGCCATGGGCCTGCTCGTCGGCGGGCTGGCGCGGGCGAGCGCGGGGGGCGAGCCGCTGCGCCTGCTGCTCGGCGTTGGCGTGCTCGGCGGCTTCACCACCTTCTCGGCGTTCAGCCTCGAGCTGGTGACGATGATCGCGCGGGGCGACGTCGTGCTGGCGCTCGCCTATGCCGTGTCGTCGGTCGCGGGGTCGGTCGTGGCGCTCTACGCCGGGCTGATGCTGGCGCGGGCATGAGGAGCTTCACCGTCGACGCCGACGACGCGGACATCCGCCTCGACCGCTGGTTCAAGCGGCACCTGCCCGAGGTCAGCTTCAACACCGTGTCGCGCTGGTCGCGAACCGGCGAGGTCCGCCTCGACGGGCGCAAGACCGAGCCGGGCGAGCGGCTCGCGGCCGGGCAGACGATCACCGTGCCGCCAGCCGAAGCCGCGCTGGCACCGGCGGCGGGCGAGACCCCGCGCCGGCCGCTGAGCGCGGCCGAGGTCGAGTACGCGCAGAGCCTCGTCATCCACCGCGACAAGGCGGCGATCGTGCTCAACAAGCCGCCGGGGCTGGCGACGCAGGGCGGCACGGGGACGACGACGCACGTCGACGGGCTGCTCGACGGCTTGTGCTTCGGCTTCCCCGGGCGGCCGAAGCTCGTCCACCGGCTCGACAAGGACACGTCGGGCGTCCTGCTGCTGGCGCGCACGGCGCGGGCGGCGGCGTTCTTCTCCAAGGCCTTTTCCGGCCGCACCGCGCGGAAGGCGTACTGGGCGCTGGTCGTCGGCCGTCCCGAGCCCGACGCCGGCGAGATCGACGCCGCGCTCGCCAAGCAGCCGGGCAGCGGCGGCGAGAAGATGCACGTCGATCCCGCCACCGGGCAGAAGGCCGTCACCCGCTACCGCGTCCTCGACCATGCCGCCGACCGCGCCGCCTGGGTCGAGTTCCAGCCGCTGACCGGCCGCACGCACCAGATCCGCGTACACGCCGCCGCCATCGGCCACCCGATCGTCGGCGACGCCAAGTACGGCGGGCGCGACGCCTTCCTGACTGGCGGGATCAGCCGTAAGATGCACCTCCACGCGCGGCGGCTGGTGATCGAGCACCCCGACAGCGGGATGCTCGACATCGCCGCCGACCTGCCGCCGCACATGGCGGAGAGCTTCGCCATGCTCGGCTTCGATCCCGCCGACGGCGACGTGCCGTTCGACGACGCGCCCGATCTGGCAGCCGAGGCGCGCGCGGTGGCGGCCGCGGCCAAGGCGCGGCGCAAGGCGCACCGCGGGGAACGGCGCAACCGGGGGCGCGGGTGAGCGGGCTGCTTTGCAAAACCTTAATGTCATCCCCGCGAAAGCGGGGACCCATCTCCCGCGGCCTGAGGAGATGGGTCCCCGCTTCCGCGGGGATGACAGAGTAGCCACTCCGTGCACCCCTCCCGCGCCTTCCGCTGGGACGATCCCGCCGCCCTGCTCGCCTTCGTCGGCAGCACCGGCTTCGCCCGCATCTTCCTGACGACGCCCGAGGGCCCGCGTGTCGCCCATGCGCCGGTGATCGTCGTCGGCGACGCGCTCCGCTTCCACCTCGCCCATGCCAACGCGCTGACGCCGCACCTCGATGGCAGGATCGCGCTGCTGCTCGCCGAGGGGCCGAATGCCTACCTCAGCGCCAACTGGTACGCCGACGTGCGCGGTGCCGTGCCGAGCTGGAACTATGTCGCGGTCGAGGCCGAAGGGCCGGTGCGACGCCTCGACCACACGGCGCTGGTCGACCTGCTCGACCGCGCCGCCGCCGTGCTCGAGCCGCGCGTCGGCGAGGACTGGACGCGCGCCAAGATGGAGCCGGCGCGCTTCGAGGCCATGACCCGGGCGATCACCGCCTTCGAACTGACGCCGACCGTCTGGCGCGGAACGGCCAAGCTCAGCCAGAACAAGCCCGCGGACGAGGCGGCGCGGCTGATCGCCGGCATGGAGCGGAGCGGCGCGACCGCGATGGCGGCGGCGATGCGGGCGGCGCGGGCGTGAAGCCGCTCGTCCAGACCGTGCGGCCGGAGCGCCGGGCGTGACCCGCCTCGCCGTCTTCGACTGCGACGGGACGCTCGTCGACAGCCAGGTCAACATCATTAACGCCATGCGCGTCGCCTTCGCCGCCGTCGGCCACCCCGCCCCCGACGACCACGCCATCCGCCACATCGTCGGGCTGAGCCTGTTCGAGACCATGGCGACACTGGTGCCGGACGGCGACGCGGCCCTCCACGCGGCGCTCGCCGACGAATACCGCGGCGCCTTCCACCGCCTGCGCGCGGACGGCACGCTCGCCGCCGAGCCGCTCTACCCCGGCATCCGCGACCTGCTGCCGACGCTTGAAACACGCGGCTGGCTGCTCGGCGTCGCCACCGGCAAGTCGGACCGCGGGCTCGCCCTGATCCTCGCGCACCACGACATCGCGCATCATTTCGTCACGCTGCAGACCGCCGATCGCCACCCATCGAAGCCGCACCCGGCGATGCTCGAGCTGGCCATGGCACAAGCTGGCGCGACGCCTGCCGAGACGGTGATGATCGGCGATACCGGCTTCGACATGGCGATGGCGCGGGCGGCCGGCGCGCGGGCGATCGGCGTCGACTGGGGCTACCACCCGCCCGAGGCGCTGCGGGTAGCGGGCGCGGAGGCGGTTGTCGGCAGCACCGATGCCCTGCTGGCGCTGCTGGCATGAAGCGCTTCTACACCCGCGCCGAGGCGGTCGCCGATGGCAGCAGCTGGACGGTCCGCCTCGACGGCAAGCCGGTGCGCACCCCGGCGCGGGTGCCGCTCGACCTGCCGACCGCGGCGCTGGCAGCGGCAATCGCCGCCGAGTGGGAGGCGCAAGGGGAGACGGTCAAGCCGGCGACGATGCCGCTGACCGGTCTCGCCTTCGCCGCGATCGACCGCGTCGCCCTCGACCCCGCCGCTTTCGCCGCGAGCCTCGCCGCCTATGCCGAGACCGAGCTCCTCTGCTACCGCGCCGACGGTCCCGCCGATCTCGTCGCGCGGCAACGGGCGGAATGGGATCCGCTGCTCGCGTGGGCGCGGGCGCGGTTCGATATCGGCTTCTTCGTGACCGCCGGCATCGTCCATGCGGCGCAGCCGCCGGCGACGCTCGCCCGCATCCGCGCGGCCTATGCCGCGCTCGACCCGTTCCGGCTTGCGTCGCTGCACCCGGTGGTGACGATTACCGGATCGGCAGTCATCGGCCTTGCCGTGGCGGAGGGGCGGATGGACGCCGCCGCCGCCTATGCCGCCGGCCAGCTCGACGAGCTGTGGCAGGCCGAACAGTGGGGCCACGACCCCCTCGCCGCCGCCGCCCTTGCCAGCCGCCGCGCCGCCCTTGAAGATGCCGTCCGGCTGCTCGATCTGCTCGACCAAGGGGACTATCGTGCTGAAGACGCTTGAGGAACTCGACCGCCGCCGCGCCGCCGCCCGCGCCGGAGGGGGCGCGAAGCGGATCGCCGCGCAGCACGCCAAGGGTCGCCTGACCGCCCGCGAGCGATTGGACATCCTGCTCGACCCCGGCAGCTTCGAGGAGCTCGATATGTACGTCGAGCACAACTGCGTCGACTTCGGCATGGCCGAGACGAAGATCCCCGGCGACGGCGTCGTCACCGGCAGCGGCACCATCTCCGGCCGGCTGGTGTTCGTCTTCAGCCAGGACTTCACCGTCTTCGGCGGCTCGCTCAGCGAACGCCACGCGCAAAAGATCTGCAAGATCATGGACATGGCGATGAAGGTCGGGGCGCCGGTGATCGGCCTCAACGACAGCGGCGGCGCGCGCATCCAGGAGGGCGTGGCGAGCCTCGGCGGCTATGCCGAAGTCTTTCAACGTAATGTCCTAGCCAGCGGCGTCATCCCACAGATTTCATTGATCATGGGTCCTTGCGCGGGGGGGGCCGTATACAGCCCGGCGATGACCGACTTCATCTTCATGGTGAAGGATTCGTCCTATATGTTCGTGACCGGCCCCGATGTCGTGAAAACCGTGACGAACGAGGTGGTTAGCCAGGAGGAGCTGGGCGGCGCGATCACCCACACCACGCGGTCGGGCGTCGCCGACCTGGCGCTGGAGGACGATGTCGAGGCGCTGCTCCGCACCCGCGCGTTCTTCGACTATCTGCCGCTCGACAACCGCTCGGGCGTCCCCTTTCGCCCGTCCGCCGACGACGCCGACCGGATCGAGCCGAGCCTCGACACGCTCGTGCCGGCGTCCGCGACCCAGCCGTACGATATGCACGAGTTGATCCAGAAGGTCGCCGATGAGGGCGAGTTCTT
>JAFARM010000114.1 GCA_019245455.1 Sphingomonadaceae bacterium
CGCGCCTTGGCCACGCCGCCGCGCCGCTTGCGCCCCGGATCGACGAGCAGATCGCCAGCCACCTCGACTTCTTCGACGCCGCCCTTGTCGACCGCGAGTGGCTGGTCGGCGACCGGCTGTCGGGCGCGGACGTGATGATGTCCTTCGTCGCCGAGATCGCCGCGGCGCAGGGGCTCGCCGGCCCATACCCGCGCATCGTCGACTATGCGCGGCGCATCCAGAGCCGGCCGCAGTGGCAGGCGGCGCTCGCGCGCGGCGGACCGTACCTGTTCACGCTTCCGGCACCGCCCACAGCCGAACCAGCCGCGGCCACAGCAGAGTGAGCGCAAGGCCGCCGAGGACCAGCACGCCCGCCGCCAGCTTCCACGCCGGCAGCGGCTCGCCGAGCACCAGCGCCGCCGTCGCGATGCCGAACACCGGCACCAGCAGCGACCACGGCGCGACCGTCGCCGCCGGGTAGCGGGTCAGCAGGAAGCCCCACGCGCCGTAGCCGAACATCGTGTTGCCGACCGCCTGCCACACGACCGCCGCCCACGTGCCGATGCCGGCACTGCGCACGCCGACGACCATCGCCGGCCAGCCTTCGCGGGCCAGCGACAGCGCGAACAGCGGCGGCACGGCGAACAGGCTCGCCCAGACGACATAGGCGAGCATATCGACCCCCGCGCTCCGCCGCTGGACGAGGTTGCCGCAGCCCCAGGCAAAGGCCGCGGCGAGGACGAGGGCGATGCCGCCGATGCTCGTCCCGCCATCGCTGTGCGCCGCGATCAGGCCGAGCCCCGCCGCGCCCAGGGCCAGCGCCGCGACCTGCACCGGCTGCACCCGCTCCCCGCTCAGCGCCAGGGCGAGGCCGATGGTGAAGAAGACTTGGCTCTGGACGATCAGGCTGGCCAGCCCCGCCGAGATGCCGCCCTGGATGGCGATGAACAGCAGCCCGAACTGCCCGACGCCGATCAGGATTCCGTAGAGCGCGAGGCTCGCCAGCGGCACCTTCGGCCGCTTGAGCACGAACACGCCCGGAATCGCGGCGAGCGCGAAGCGCAGCGTCGCGAACAGCAGCGGCGGCAGATGCCCGAGCGCCAGCTTGATGACGACGAAGTTCGTCCCCCACACCGCGACGACGGCGAGCGCCAGCAGCGCATGGCGCGGGCTGAGCGCCGTCACCGCGCGGGCCGCAGCGCCAGGCCATGGAACGCCGCCGCCGCCCCCGCCATGGCGACGGCGATGACGATGGCGAGCGCGTGCGGCGTGCCGTCGTCGAAGGCCGCCGCGACGCTCGCCGCGAGCGCCCCCGCCCCGAACGACGCCGACCCGATCAGGGCCGAGGTCGCCCCGGCGCGCGACGGATCGACGGCCAGCGCGCCAGCCGTCGTGTTCGCCGCGACGAAGCCGTACGAAGTCAGCGCGACGAACAGGCAGACGAGCACCGGCCATTGCCCCAGCGTGAACGCCGCGACGACCAGCGCCACGCCCGCAGCGACGCCGACCAGCGTCGCCACGGCGAGGATGCGGTCGCTCTCGTAGCGGCGGAGCAGCGCGCGGTTGACCTGGCTCGATCCGATGACACCGACCGCAATCGCGGCGAAGGCGGCGGCGAACGCGCGTGGGGTGAAATGATACTGGCTGATGAGCAGGTTCGGCGCGCCGCCGACATAGGCGAACAGCGCCGCGCCATTGAGTGCGCCGCCGAGCAGGTAGCCGAGCAGCCGCCGCTGGCTGAACAGGGCGAGGTAGGATGCCGCGACGCTCTCGTGGCCGGTGGCTGCCGTCGCCCGCGACCGGCTCTCGTCGAGCCGCCAACCGACGGCGACGATCATCGCCACGCCGAACGCTGCCAGAACGGCGAACACCACGCGCCAGGTCGCGAACGTCACCAGCCACGCGCCCACCGTCGGCGCGATCATCGGCGCGACGCCGAGCACCAGCGTCAGCAGCGAGAAGATCCGCGCCGAATCCTGATGGTGATAGCGGTCGCGCACCACCGCCCGCGCCACCACCGGCCCGGCGCAGGCGCCGAGCGCCTGCACCAGCCGCCCGCCGACCAGCCAGCCGATCCCCGGCGCCAGCGCGCACGCGAGCGACGCGGCGGCATAGACAGCGAGCCCGACCAGCAGCGCCGGCCGTCGCCCAATGCGGTCCGACACGGGGCCATAGACAAGCCCGCCGACCGCCATGCCGACGAAGAACGCCGACATCGTCTGCTGCACCGCCGCCGCACCGACGCCGAAGCTCTGCCCGATCGCCGGCAGGCTCGGCAGGTAGAGGTCGATCGACACCGCCCCCATCGCCGTCAGCGCGCCCAGCAGGATGATCGAGCCGAGCGCCGGATGCGCGGGTTGCGTGAGCGTCGGGGGCGGGCTAGCGGAGGCCATGAGGCCGTGTACCGGCTCTTGCTGCGCTGCAACAGCGATGATTGGGGAGACGCCGAAATGACCGCGATCAACGCCGTGACCGACCTGACCACCGACGGCGAGTTGGGCGTCATCACCATCGACTCGCCGCCGGTCAACGCGCTCTCCGCCGACGTCCGCGACGGGCTCGCCGGCGCGATGGCGGCGGCGGTCGCCGACGACGCGGTGAAGGCGATCGTCCTGATCTGCGCCGGTCGCACCTTCATCGCCGGGGCCGACATCAGCGAGTTCGGCAAGCCGCCGCGCGGGGCCGCACTCCACGACGTCCAGGCGCGAATCGAGAACAGCCCCAAGCCGGTCGTCGCGGCGATCCACGGCACCGCACTCGGCGGCGGGCTCGAGGTCGCGCTCGTCGCCCACTACCGCGTCGCCGTGCTGAGCGCGAAGTTTGGCCTGCCCGAGGTCAAGCTCGGCCTGCTGCCCGGGGCCGGGGGAACGCAGCGCCTGCCGCGCGTCGTCGGGGCCAGGAAGGCGCTCGAGATGGTCACGACCGGCACCCCGATCGGAGCCAAGGCGGCCGCCGAGTTCGGCCTGATCGACGCCATCGTCGACGACCTGCGCGCCGGCGCGATCCACTTCGCCCGCCGCGTGCTCGCCGAGAACCTGCCGCTGCACCGCGTCCGCGACAAACCGGTGCTGGGCGTCGAGGAGGGGATGTTCGACGCCTATCGCCGGGCGCAGGCCAAGACCTTCCGTGGCTTCGAGGCGCCCGAGGCCAACATCCAGTGCATCGAGGCGGCGGCGACGCTGCCCTTCGACGAGGGCATGGCCGTCGAGCGCCGCCTGTTCATGGGGCTGATGACCGGCCTGCAGTCGAAGGCGCAGCGCTACGTCTTCTTCGCCGAGCGGCAGGCGAACAAGGTCGACGGGCTCGACCCCGACGCGCCCCTGCTCCCGGTCAAGTCGGTCGGCGTCATCGGTGCCGGCACGATGGGCGGCGGCATCGCCATGAACTTCCTGAACGCCGGCGTGCCGGTGACCATCGTCGAGACACGTCAAGAGGCGCTCGACCGCGGCGTCGCCACGATCCGGCGGAACTACGACAATACCGCCGCCAAGGGGCGCATGACCGCCGCCGACGTCGACACGCGCATGGGCCTGCTGACGCCGACGCTCGACATGGGGGCGCTGAAGGACGCCGACCTCGTCATCGAGGCGGTGTTCGAGAACATGGACCTGAAGAAGGACATCTTCGGGCGGCTCGACGGCATTGCCAAGCCGGGCGCGATCCTGGCGTCGAACACCAGCTACCTCAACGTCGACGAGATCGCCGCCGCCACCTCCCGGCCCGACCACGTCCTCGGTCTCCACTTCTTCTCGCCGGCCAACGTCATGCGCCTGCTCGAGGTCGTGCGCGGCGCCAAGACCGACGGCCAGGTGCTGGCGACCGCGATGGCAACGGCGAAGACCATCGGCAAGGTCGCCGTCGTCTCGGGCGTCTGCCACGGCTTCATCGGCAATCGGATGCTCGAGCAGCGCCAGCGGCAGGCGATGGCGCTGATCGTCGAAGGCGCGCTGCCCGAGCAGGTCGACCGGGTGCTGTTCGACTTCGGCTTCCCGATGGGGCCGTTCCAGATGTCCGACCTCGCCGGATTGGACATCGGCTGGTCGGCCGAGACGTCGAAGGGGGAGACGATCCGCGACCGGCTGTGCGAGGCGGGGCTGCGCGGGCAGAAGAACGGCCGCGGCTTCTACGACTATGACGCGCAGCGCAACCGCACTCCCTCGCCCGTCGCCGAGAAGATCATCCTCGACTACGCCGCCGAGAAGGGCGTCAACCGGCGCGAGGTCAGCGACGCCGAAATCCTCGAACGCTGCCTCTACCCGATGGTCAACGAGGGCGCGAAGATCCTCGAGGAGAAGATGGCGCAGCGGGCGAGCGACATCGATATCGTCTGGATCAACGGCTATGGCTGGCCTGTCTATCGCGGCGGGCCGATGTTCTGGGCGGATTCGGTCGGGCTCGCCAAGGTCGCCGAGGCGCTCGGCCGCTACGGCATCGCGCCGGCCGCCCTGCTCGCGCGCCTCGCGGCCGAGGGAAAATCTTTCACCGGCGCCGTGTAACCTTTGCCGCAGCGGTCGCGTACCCCCGGTACCGACCGCTGCCGTTGAGGTTTTCCGTGTTTTCGCGCCGTTCGTTTGCCAGCCTGTCCGTCGCCGCCGTTGCCGCCCTGCCGCTGGCCCGTGCGCTCGCCGCTCTGCCGGCGGCGTCGCCGACCGGCGCACGCTTCCCGCTGACCCTGACCGAGGCGCAGTGGCGCGCCCGCCTGTCGCCCGCCGCCTTCGAAGTGCTGCGCCATGAGGACACCGAGCGTCCGTACACGTCGCCGCTGCTCGCCGAGCATCGCCGGGGCACCTTCGCCTGCGCCGGCTGCGCCCTGCCGCTGTTCAGCAGCACGACGAAGTTCGAGAGCGGCACCGGCTGGCCGAGCTTCTACGCGCCGCTGCCGCGCGCGGTCGGCACCCGCGCCGACGGCTCGCTCAACATGGAGCGCACCGAGGTCCATTGTCAGCGTTGCGGCGGCCACCTTGGCCACGTCTTCGACGACGGGCCGCGGCCGACCGGCCTGCGCTACTGCATGAACGGCGTGGCGATGACCTTCGCCGCCGCCACGGCGTGATTTCGAGAGGAGAAACCGTGAAGAAGTTGCTTTTGACCGGCGTTGCCGCGTGCGCCGCCGCTGTCGTCCT
>JAFARM010000167.1 GCA_019245455.1 Sphingomonadaceae bacterium
ACCGCCCTGTGATGCCCGTTGAAACAGAGCGCCGTCATCCTGGCGCAGGCCAGGATCCACGTCTCCGCCTGTCGACATTGCGGAGGCTTGGATGCTGGCCTGCACCAGCATGACTCCGTTGGGGGAAGGGGTGTTCTCATCCTCGACCCAAACGTCGCCGACGATCCACGGCAGCGGATAGGCGTGCGCGTCGGGGCGGAGCGGGAAGTCGTCGTTGCCGTAGAAGTGCGTCCAGGCGATGCCGCCGTGCTCGGTCGCCCAGTAGCTGTTGATGTACTGGCGCGTGACGTGCTCCATGCCGAACGCCTGCACGGCGGGGCTGGTCGGCTCGGCGCAGAAGGTGGCGACGCGAAGGCGCGACAGGTCGTAGCGGCGGATGTCGTGCAGGTTCTGCGCGTCGGCCATGACGAACTTGAGGAACGTCACGCCGGCCTTGAAGATCGTCACGCCGTGCCGCTCGATACTCGCGGCGAAGCGCCCGGCGTGGGGAAAGACCGGCGCGCCCTCGCACATGACGGTCGTCACGCGGCAGGTCAGCGCGGCGGAGAACATATAGCTCTGGCCGGTGATCCAGCCCGGATCGGCGACGACGTACATCACGTCGCCGGGCCGCGCGTCGAAGGCGACCGGCATCGTCGCGGCGACGCCGGCCGTGTAGCCGCCGTGGACGTGGACGACGCCCTTGGGCTTGCCCGTCGAGCCGCTGGTGTAGATGACGAACATCGGAAACTCGGCGTCGACGGCGAGCGGGCGCGACAGGCTCCACACCGCGCGGACGAAGTCGGCGTCGGGCAGCGCCAGCAGCTCGGCCTCGGTCGCGACGCCCGCCGCCGCGCACAGCCGCTTGCCAGTGGCGTCGGTCAGCTCGTGGCTCCAAACATCGCGCTCGCCGCGCCAGACGATGTCGGGCAGGCCGACGTGGCGAACGACGATCACCTTGTCGACGCGCGGCGGCGTGGCGACGAGCGCCTCGGCCACCGCGATGCGGATGCGCGCGGCGGCGGCGGCGTCGAGGCCGCTCTGCCCGAGTTCGGCGAGCGCGCGGCCGACGCCGCGCATGACGTCGCTGCGCTCGACCGTGACCTCGCCGGTAAGCGTCGCCGCCACCGCTGCGTCGATCGCGGCTATCGTCTCCGGGTCGAGATCAAGCCCTGCAAGCCGCTCCGATACGATCCGCTTCGCCGCCGCCACCGGCGTGTAGTTGTCGAGCGCGGGGTCGGTGTAGGCGGTCTTGAAGGCGAAGACCTGCGCGTTGCGGTAGCCGCCGTCGGCGGTGACGACGACGCGCGCGCCAGCGTCGTCGATGCGGTCGCTCAAGGTCTTGTCGGAGAAGCCGCCGAACACGGGGGTGTAGATAATCCCCAGCCGCTTCGCCGCCTCGGTCCAGTACAGCTGTGCCGGGATCGACGGCATATTGAGCGCGATGCGGTCGCCGGCCTTCAGCCCCAGCTCTTCGAGCGCCAGCGCGCACTTGGCGACCTTGAGCATCAGCGCCTTGCGGCTGACCGAGTAGCAGTCGACCGGCGCGCCGCGGCCATTGTCGGCGGCCATGTCCCAGCGGTCGCCCTCGAAGATCAGCGCCGTCTCCGCCCCGTGGCCGGCGAGCACATGGACGTCGACCTCGGCCATGCAGCCGTTCGTCCGGCCCCCGCTGAACCACTTGAAGAAGGGTGCGTCACTCGCGTCGAAGGCGGTCGTCCAGGGGGCGAAGTCGGCCGGCAGGTTCGGGGTGACGGGCGCGCCGGTGGCGGCGTCCCAGCCGTGCCAGCCGTCGCCCAGATCGCGCAGCCACGCCCCGTTTGCGCCGATCTCGCGCACGAACCAGGGAATGCGCCGGGCCGTGGCGGCATGATAGCTTCCCGGATCAGCCAGCACCGCGGCGCGCGCGGCGTCCCAGTCGGCACGGCTTCGGATCGGGTTGGCGATCGGGGACGGGACCGGTGCCGTGGGCTCGGTGGCGGCGCGGGCGGCAGTCACGGCAACTCCCCGGTTCGTCTATGTCCCGCGTCCCGGCTCGGGTGCAGGTTTGTTACTGGTGCGATGCTGGCACGGGGTGCCGCCGGCCGACAAGCAAAAAGGGCGGAGGCCGAAGCCCCCGCCCTGCAATGCGGCGCAACCGGATCGGGTCAGGCCGCGACGACGCGTGCCTCGCGGCGGCGAACCGCCCCGCCGACCAGGCCGAAGCCGGCCAGCATCAGCGCCCAGGTCGCCGGCTCCGGCACGGCGCCGGGGAACGATCCGGGGCTCAGCGGCACGTCGGTGCCGGTGCCCTTGGTCAGGAAGTGGCCAACCGTGTGGTTGTCGGATTCGTATCCCCCGACCTGCGGGTTCTCGGCAAAGACCACCTTGTCGAACGGCCGGTCGTTGCTGAAGAAGTCGAGGAAGATGTACGGCTCGCCGCTGTTGTTGTGGAGGAACGAGGGGTTGGGATTGCCGTAGTAGTTGGCGGCGTCGGCGTGGCTGTTGACCGCGGCGATGACGTCGCTGGGATCGAAGGTGAACAGCAGGCGGCCCTTGCTGTAGAACGTCACCTGATTGCCGCGATCGAGCGCCGACAGCCAATAGCCGAAGTAGTTGACGCCGTGCGGCAGCGTCGACGACAGGTCGAGCGAGTATCCAGTGTTGCTGAACGTCACCGGATACTGGCCGGTACCGCCGGCCCCGCCATACTGATCGGCCGGCAGGATGCGCGTGTCGGCGCTGTAGGTGCCTGTGATGCTGCCCCCGGTGCCGAAGTCGGTGGTGAAGCCGCCGAAGCCGAGCGGACGGCTCTCGAACGTCTCGACACCGCCGACGGAGAAGGTCGCGGTCGTGTTCTGGACGCCCACAGCCTCTGATTCATAGCGCACGGCGAACGGCAGCGTGGCACTGGCGGCACCGCCGACGGACAGCGCGACCGCCATCGCCACAAGGCGAAGTGTAACATTCATTACCGTGATCCCCAATATCGTGCGGCAGCCCCGCGCTGCCTGCACTGCGTGGTCGCTCCTATATCAGGGGATCAGGAGCGGCAATGTCTTTTACCTAGCGTTAACTACTTAACTTCCATTTACAGCCGGTAGTCGGCGACCGGCGTGTAGACCGCTGCCGCCCGCGTCAGATGGCTCTCGAAGAGCGTGAAGCCGTCGATCGGGAAGGGCGCTGCGGCCGGTCGGCTGGCGATGAAGGCGTCGATCGGGCCGGCGTCGCGTCCGATCCGCGCCAGCGTGACGTGCGGCACAAAGGCACGCGTGTCGGCCGGCACGCCGGCGCGGCGCAACGCCTGGTCCACCTTGTGGTGCAGCGTCGTCAGCGCCGCTGCCGGCTCGACGCCGATCCACAGCGCGTGCGGCCGGCCGCGTGTCGCAAAGCTGCCCCTGCGGCCCAGCGTCGCCGCGATCGGCGGGTGGTGCACCTCGGCCAGGCTGGCGGCGATGTCGCGTGCCAGGTGGCGATCGACCTCGCCGATGAAGCGCAGCGTCATGTGGAGCTGGTCGTCGGCCTGCCACCGCGCCGCCGCCACGCCGCCCATTATCGCCAGCAGCGCGTCGCGCACCGCCGGCGGCGGCCGCACCGCGACGAACAGCCGCATCATCGCGCCAGCAGCCGCTCGACCGTCGGCGCGATGCCGCGGACGATCGCCGCGACACCGTGCGCGTTGGGGTGCATCCCGTCGCCAAGCTGCGTGCCCGGGACGTTGACGACCCCGGCGAGAAAGAACGGGTACAGCGGCACGCCGTGGGCCTTGGCCAGCGCCGGGTACAGGGCGTTGAACTCGGTGGCATACACGCGCCCCAGGTTCGGTGACGCGTACATCCCGGCGAGCAGAACGGGCACATGGCGGCGTTGAAGCTCGGTCAGGATCGCGTCGAGGTTCGCCTTCGCCGCAGCCACCGGCTGACCGCGGAGCATATCGTTCGCCCCCAGCTCGACGATCGCCAGGTCGGGCGTCGTCTTCAGGCCGGTCAGCACCCAGTTCAGCCGCGCGCGGCCCTGCGCCGTGGTGTCGCCGGACACGCCGGCGTTGTGGACGGTGACGTTCAGCCCCTTGGCGCGAAGCGCCGCCTCCAGCTGCGGCGCGAAGCCGTCACCGGGCGGCAGCTGATAGCCGGCGGTGAGCGAATCGCCGAAGGCGAGCACCAGCTTGGCCGGTGCGGCGGCGGCGGCGGTCGCGATCATCGCCGCCCCGGCGATCGCCAGTTTGTAAAGCGCGCCACGCCCGCCATATCCTGCCCGCACCCGTCGTCTCCCAGGACCCTCATGCCCGACCATATCGCCATCGCCGCGCGCGATGTCACCCTGCGCCTCGGCCGCGGCGAGGCGGCCGTCGACGTGCTGCGCGGCATCGACCTCGACGTGGCGGCGGGCGAGCAGCTGGCGATCCTGGGGCCCTCGGGGTCGGGCAAGTCGTCGCTGATGGCGGTGCTGAGCGGCCTCGAACGCGGGACATCGGGTTCGGTGCGGGTCGCGGGGCAGGACTTCACCGCCCTCGACGAGGACGGGCTCGCCAAGGCGCGGCGGGGGCGGATCGGCATCGTGCTCCAGGCCTTCCACCTGATCCCGACGATGACCGCGCTGGAAAACGTCGCCGTGCCGCTGGAGCTGGCGGGGCGGGCGGGCGCGCGCGCGACGGCGGAGGCGGAACTGGTGGCGGTCGGCCTCGGCCACCGCTTTGGCCACTACCCCGGCCAGCTGTCGGGCGGCGAGCAGCAGCGCGTCGCCATCGCGCGGGCGACCGCCTGCCGGCCGCAGGTGCTGTTCGCGGACGAACCGACGGGCAACCTCGACGCCGCGACGGGGGCGGCGATCGTCGACCTCCTGTTCGCGCGCGGGGCCGAGACCGGCGCGACGCTGGTCCTCATCACCCACGACCAGGCGCTCGCCGCGCGCTGCGGGCGCGTGATCGAAATGCGCGACGGGCGGATCGTGGGAGCGGAGGCATGAGGGCGCGATCCGCATCAATCCCCGTCATCCCCGCGAACGCGGGGACCCATCTCCCGAACCCGGAGCTTTCGTGCTCAACCATCCCCTCGCCACGAACCGGCATAACGGGGCGAGGGCGGGAGATGGGGCCCCGCATTCGCGGGGATGACACGCCGGTTGCTGGCGTGCTCCTATGATCCCCCTCCGCCTCGCGCTGCGCGAGCTTCGTGGCGGCCTGTCGGGGCTGCGGCTGCTTGCGGTGTGCCTCGTCCTCGGCGTCGCCGCGCTGGCTGGCGTCGGCAGCCTGGCCGCGGCGATCGATCGTGGCATCGCCGACAACGGCCAGCGCATCCTGGGCGGCGATCTCGCGGCGCAGCTGACACAGCGGCGGGCGACGCCGGCCGAACGCGCCGCACTCGACCGGCTGGGTACGGTGTCGGAGGTGGTCAAGCTGCGGGGTATGGCGGCGGCCGGCGGCGACCGCGTCTTCGCCGAGGTCAAGGCGGTCGACGGCCGCTACCCGCTGGTTGGCGCGCTGACGCTGACGAACGGCGCGCGGCTGGAGCCGGGCAGCGTCGTCGTCGCGCCGGCACTCGCCGAGCGGCTGCGCGGCGGGACGATCACGCTCGGCGAGGCGCGCTTCCGCGTCGCCGGGATCATCGCCACCGAGTCCGACGCGACCGCCGACGGCTTCGGCTTCGGCCCGCGCCTCATCATGCGCAGCGAGGACCTGGCGAAGACCGGCCTGCTCGCGCCGGGCAGCCTGTTCCGCGCCAGCTACCGGATCACGCTATCGCCCGGCGTTACCCCAGCCGCCGCGGCGAAGGCGCTGAAGGCGGCGACGCCGGGGACGAGCTGGACGATCGGCGACCGCAGCAACAGCGCGCCGGGCACGCGCCAGTTCGTCGACCGGCTCGGCCAGTTCCTGACGCTGGTCGGGCTGACGGCGCTCGTCGTTGCCGGGGTCGGCGTGGGCAACGGGGTGACGGCGTACCTCGCCGCCAAGTCGACGACGATCGCCAGCCTGAAGGCGATGGGCGCGGGGTCGCGGACGATCTTCCTCAGCTACGGCCTGCAGATCGGCCTCGTCGCGCTAGCGGCCGTGGCAGTCGGCGCGGCGATCGGCGCGGCGGTGCCGTGGGCGATCGCGGTGGCGGCGGGCGACGCGCTGCCGGTGCCGCCGGCGCTGGGGCTGTACCCGGTCCCGCTGGCGACCGCCGCCGCCTATGGTCTTCTGATCGCGGCAGGATTCGCCGTGATCCCCCTGGTGCGGGCGCGCGGGTTGCCGGCGGCGCGGCTGCTGCGCGACACGGTCGAGCCTGCGCGCTGGCCGGGCTTCGGCGCGGTGGCGCTCGCCGGCGCGGCGGCGGCAGGGGTGGCGGCGCTGGCGGTTTTCCCTTCGGACGAGCCGCTTTTCGCTGCCGGGTTCCTGGCCGCCGCGCTTGTCCTGCTGCTGCTGCTGACGGCGCTCGGCGGCGGCATCGCCGCGCTCGCCGCCCGTGCACCGCGCGCGAACCGGGTGCTCACGAGGCTCGCCCTCGCCAATCTCCACCGCCCCGGCGCGCTGACGCGGCAGCTGGTCGTCGCCCTCGGCCTCGGCCTGACCCTGTTCGCGACGCTCGCCGTCATCGAGACCGACCTCGACCGCCAGCTCGAGGGCCAAGTGCCGGCGCACGCCCCGACCTTCTTCGCCATCGACATCCCGACCGACGGCCTCCCAGCCTTCACCCGCGACGTCCCCGCCGGCGCGACGCTTCGCACCGTGCCGTCGCTGAGGGGTCCGGTGACAGCGGTGAACGGCGTGCCCGTCGCAAAGCTGCACGCGCCCGACGACGCCTGGATCCTGCGCGGCGACCGCGGCCTCAGCTACGCCGCCGCCTTCCCGGAGCACAACACCCTGACCGCGGGCAAGTGGTGGCCGGCCGATTATGCCGGGCCGCCGCTGGTGTCGATCGACCAGGACGCCGCCGACGCGCTCCACCTGAAGCTCGGCGACACGCTGACGATTTCGGTCCTCGGCGTCGACGTCACCGCGCGCATCGCCAGCTTCCGCAAGATCGACTGGCGCAGCTTCGGCTTCAACTTCGCCATCCTGTTCGCGCCGGGGACGCTCGAGGGCGCGCCGCACAGCTGGATGGCGACGGTGGCGCTCCGCCCGGATCAGGAACGCGCCTTCGCCGCCGCGGTCGGCCGCGACCTGCCGACGACCTCGCTCGTCCGCGTGGCGGACGTGCTGGGGCAGGTGGCGACGCTGTTCGGCCAGCTGACGACGGCGGTGCGCGCGGCGGCGAGCGTCACCGTCGCGGCCGGCATCGCCGTGCTGGTCGGTGCGCTCGCCGCCAGCCGGCGGGCGCGGACCTACGACGCGGTGCTGCTGAAGGTGCTCGGCGCGACGCGCGGGCAGGTCGCCGCCGCGACGCTGATCGAGTACGGGGCGCTGGCGCTGATCGTCGCGGGGATCGCGCTGGCGATCGGCACGGCGGCGGGGTGGTACGTGGTGACGCACGTGCTGACGCTGGACTGGACCCCGGCGTGGGGGCCGGTGGTGGCGACGGTCGGCGTCGGCGCGGCGGTGACGGTCGTGCTCGGGCTGGCGGGGTCGTGGGCGGCGCTGTCGGCGCGGCCGAACGCGGTGCTGCGGACGCTGTAGCCTTCCCTCTCCCGCTTGCGGGAGAGGGCGAGAGACGCGCCTGCAGGCGCGGCCCGGGGTGAGGGTGTGGGGTTGGGGGCGGAGGCTGACGTCTCCATGAGCTGACCTGGGGAACACCCTCACCCGCCGCGCTGGCGCGCGAGTCGCCTCTCCCGCAGGCGGGAGAGGGGGCCCGCCCCCGCTTGAATCCCCTTCGCCGATCACCGATATTACGCGCATTGTCCCGGCGGCTTGTCGCCGGGCGATATGGAGACCGAAATGGCCAACCAGTTCGACCCCCGCGCCGCCGCCCGCGGCTTTGCCGGGCCGGTCGCGCAGACGGCGACGTTCGACGCCGGGCTGCGGCGCTATATGCTGTCCGTCTACAACTATATGGCGTCGGGCGTGCTGTTGACCGGCATCGTCGCGCTTTTCTTCGCGCAGACGGGCGCGGTCAATGCGCTGTTCAACGAGGTCGGGCGGCCGTCGCTGCTCGGCTGGATCGCCATGCTCGCGCCGCTCGGCATCGTTCTTGCCATGAGCGCCGGCGTCAACCGGATGTCGGAGGCGAGCCTCAAGGCGCTGTTCTGGGGTTACGCCGCGATCATGGGCGTGTCGCTGTCGACGATCTTCCTGCGCTACACCGGCGCGTCGATCGCGGCGACCTTCTTCGCCACCGCGGCGTCGTTCGGCGCACTCAGCCTGTACGGCTACACGACCAAGCGCGACCTGTCGGGCATCGGCAAGTTCCTGCTGATGGGCCTCGTCGGCCTGATCGTCGCGTCGCTGATCAACGCCTTCTTCCCGTCGGCGGGTGTCAGCCTGGCGATCTCGATGGTCGGCGTCCTGCTGTTCGCGGCACTGACGGTCTATGACACGCAGAAGATCAAGGCGATGTACGACTATGTCGGCGGCACCGACTTCGCCGGCAAGTCGGTGGTGATGGGCGCGCTGACGCTCTACCTCGACTTCATCAACCTGTTCCTGTTCCTGCTGCGCTTCATGGGCGGCAACCGGAACTAGGCTGCGACGATCGCGCTGAACGAGCGGCCCCGCCGGCGACGGCGGGGCCCATTTTTTTCATTCCTCCCCCACCGGGGGAGGTGGCACGGCGCAGCCGTGACGGAGGGGCACCGCGCGAGCCCTCGGTTCCGGAGCCCCCTCCGGCGCTTCGCGCCACCTCCCCCGGTGGGGGAGGAGCTTCGCGCCGCCACTTCCTGCCACCTCCCGGTGTGAGGGGATCAGGCCGCCGCCGCCTCGACCCAGTCGAGCCGGTCCTGGCCGAAGTGCATCTCTTGCGCCACGAAGAAGGTCGGCGCGCCGAACACGCCGCGCGCCACCGCGGCGTCGGTCGCCGCCTTCAGCCGTGCCTTGACCTCCGGGCTGTCGGCGCGGGCGAGTTCGGCGTCGGCGTCGAAGCCGGCGTTCGCCAGCAGCGCACGAACCTCGGCCGGATCGGCCATGTTCCTGGGATAGTGCCACATCGCGTCGAAGGCGAAGTCGACGAAGCGCATGAAGCGCGGCTCGCCCCGCATCGCCGTCGCGATCCGGAGCAGCGGCAGCGTGTTGAGCGGGAAGTGCGGGTTCATCGTGAACGGCACCCCGTCGCGCGCGGCGAAGCGGTCGAGGTCGCGCGCCATCCACGCGCCCTTGGCCCCCACCGTCCCCGGCGGACGGTTGCCGGTCGCCTGCATGATGCCGCCCAGGAAGACCGGGACGTGCTCGACGGACGCCCCCGTGCGGGCGGCGACGCCCTTCAGCCGGCAATGGGCGAGGTAGCTCGCCGGCGAGACGAAATCGAACAGGAACTCGATAGGCTGCGGCATCAGAAGGTCTCCGCCCACGGCCTGAGGTCGAGCTCGTGGGTCCAGGCGTCGCGCGGCTGCGTGTGGAGGAACCAGTAGGCGTCGGCGATGTGGTCGGGGTCGAGGATGCCGGCGTGGCTGCGCGCGGCGTAACGGTCGGGGAAGTTGTCGCGGATGAAGGCGGTGTCGATCGCGCCGTCGACGACGACATGGGCGACGTGGATGCCCTTCGGCCCCAGCTCGCGCGCCATCGACTGCGCCAGCGCGCGGAGCGCGTGCTTGGCCCCGGCGAAGGCGGCGAAGCCCGCGCCGCCGCGCAGGCTGGCGGTCGCGCCGGTGAACAGGATCGTGCCGGCCCCGCGCGGGACCATCACCCGCGCCGCCTCGCGCCCCGTCAGGAAGCCGCCGAGCGCGGCAAGCTCCCAGATCTTGCGGTACTTGCGCGCCGTCTCGGCAAGGATCGGCGAGGGGACGTTGGCCCCGACGTTGAACACGGCGACGGCGATCGGCCCGACCTCGGCCTCGATGCGGTCGACGAGCGCGATCATCGCGTCCTCGTCGCGCGCGTCGGTCGCCATGGCCACGGCGCGCCCGCCGTCTGCTGCGATCCGCGCGACGAGCGGCTCGAGCGCGGCGGCGGTGCGGCGGACGACGACGGCAGTCAGCCCTTCGCGCGCGAAGCGCCGGGCGATCGCCCCGCCGGTGGCGTCGCCGGCCCCGACGACCAGGGCGACGCCGGTCATGGCCGGATGACGATCTTGCCCGGCTGCGTGCCGGCCGCCATCATCCGGTGGGCGTCGGCGATGCGGTCGAGCGGCAGCTCGGCGGCGATGTCGGCGACCAGCCGGCCCTCGGCGGCGAGCGCCAGGATGGCGGCCAGGTCGTCGCGGTAGAAGGCGGGGTGCGCGTCCTTCCACTGGCCGATCAGATAGCCGCGGCGGCCGGTGCCGGCGAGGAACTGCGCCTGGGCGCTGCGCCGCGGCGAGCGCAGGACGGCCGCCGCTGCCTTGAGCGGGTTCAACCGCTCGCCGCCGAGCGCGCCCTGAAAGCCGAACATGACCAGGCAGCCGCCGGGGCGCAGCGCCGCCTCGCTGATCCGCACGTTGGGGCCGCCGACGCCGTCGAAGGCCGCGTCGACGCCGCCGTCCGACGCGGCGCGGACCTGCGCGGCGACGTCGCCGGCGCGGTCGATCGGCGTCGCGCCGCGCTGCCGCACGAAGTCCTGCCGGCTGCCGCTGGCGACGCCGAAGGTGCGGATGCCGAAGTGCCGGCCGAGCGCGAGCAGCACCGAGCCGACGCCGCCCGCCGCGCCCCATACGAGCATCGTCTCGACCGACGGCTGGGCGACGCAGCGCGTCAGCATCTGCCACGCCGTCAGTCCGTTGAGGACCAGCGCCGCCGCCTGTACGGAGGGCACGGCATCGGGCACGGCGACGCAGTCCGCCGCCGGCACCACGGCGAGGCGCGCCGCACCGCCGGTCACGGTCAGCGCCGCGACGCGGGTGCCGGGCGCGATGCCGTCGCCGGACACGACGCGGCCGACGACCTCGTACCCCGGCGTGAAGGGGAAGCCGACGCCCGGATAGACGCCCTTGCGCATGACGACATCGGCGAAGGCGACGCCGGTCGCCTCGACCGCGATCAGCACGTCGCCGGCGCGCGGCACGGGGGTGGCGGCGTCGATCACCTCGACCCGCTCCGGCCCGCCGGCGCGGCGGACGATGGCGATGCGGTTCGCCGTCATCCGCCGCCGCCCAGCGTCTCGTGGAGCATCGCCACGGTACGCTTCCACGCCAGGTCGGCGGCGTCCTTGTTGTAGCGCTCGGCCGACGTGTCGTTGTTGAAGGCGTGGTTGACGTTCGGGTAGACGAAGACCTCGTACTTGACCTTGGCCGCCTTCAGCGCCGCCTCATAGGCGGGCACGCCGGCGTCGATGCGCTCGTCCAATCCGGCATAGTGGAGCAGCATCCGCGCCTTGATCGCCGGCACCAGCGGCGCGGGCGGCTGCGGCCCGTAATAGGACACGCCGGCGCGCAGCCGCGGCCCCGCGGCGCAGGCGACAAGGTTGACCATGCCGCCGCCCCAGCAGAAGCCGACCGTGCCGACGCGGGCGTTGCCGCCCTTCAGGCTGCCGAGATAGTCGAGCGTCGCCACCCCGTCGGCGACCGTCGCGTCGCGGCCGAGCTTGCCGATCATCTCGCGCGCGGCGTCCTCGTTCGCCGGCGTGCCGCCGCCGGGCGACAGGAAGTCAGGGGCCAGCACGATGAAGCCCTCGATCGCCAGCCGCCGCGCGACGTCGCGGATGTGCTCGTTCAACCCGCGGTTCTCGTGGATCAGCATGACCGTGCCGAGCGTCAGCCGGTCGCTCACCGCCGGGCGGACGAGATAGCCCGACAGGTGGTGGACGGTGCCGCCGGGCCACTGCGCCGTTTCGGCGATGATGCGCTTGTCGTCGGCAGCGACGATGCTGGCGGCGGCCGGCGACGCGGCGATCAGCGGCAGGACGGCGTTCGCCGCCGCCGTCCCGCCGGCAAGCCGGGCCAGGCCCGCCATCAGGTCGCGGCGGTCGATGCCGCCCTCCCCATCGCCGTGGGTGAAGCGGTCGTACAGGTCGATCATCGCCTGAGTGACGGTCGGTCGGGTCATCGCGCGCTCTCCGCTTCGCTTCGCCGCCGCTATGCCGCAGTTCGCCGCACGACGCCACCGCCCGCCATGTTGCAATGATGTGACAGGGATGCCGCTGTTTTGCATCGCAGCATGGGGAAACGGTTGCGCCCGTGGACCGCCGGGATCAGGATCACGCCATAACAGACAAGGGGTGACAGATGACGATCAGGGCTCTCCTTCTCGGCGGCGCGGCGGGTGTGCTGCTGCTCGGCGATCCGGCGATGGCGCAGGAGGTCGCGGTCGGACCGGCGGCGGCGGCGACGACCCCGCAGGCGGCGACCGCCGACGAGATCATCGTCACCGGCAGCCGCATCCGCCAGAGCCCGCTCGACAACACCTCCCCGGTCGTCGTCGTCGACCAGGCGTCGATCGAGCGCACCGGCCTGTCGGCGATCGCCGACGTGCTGCAGCGCCTGCCGAGCGCCAGCGGCGGCCTCAACTCCAAGGTCAACAACAGCGGCAACATCGGCAACCCGCCCGACGGCGGCGGCGTCGGCGCCGGCTCGGCCGAGATCGACCTGCGTTACCTGGGCGCGAAGCGGACGCTGGTGCTGGTCGACGGCATCCGCTTCGTCCCCGGCGCGAGCGCCAGCGGCATCCCGTCGACCGTCGACCTCAACTCGATTCCCCTGAGCTCGATCGAGCGGATCGAGGTGCTGCAGTCGGGCCAGTCGCCGCTCTACGGTTCGGACGCGCTGTCGGGCGTCGTCAACATCATCACGAAGTCGGCGCAGGTTGGGCTGCAGGCGTCGGCGCAGTTCGGCACCTATCGCCAGGGCGACGGCCACACCCAGGACTATGAGCTGAGCTACGGCATCAAGCTGCCGACGACGTCGATCGTCTTCGGCGGCACCTACGTCAACCAGGAGGCGGTGAGGACGCGCGACCGTTCGACGTCGCAGTTCCCCAACCCGTTCCAGACGAGCTGCTCCGACCCGATCGGCGGCTGCTCGAGCGCGACGCCCAACGGCCGCTTCGTCTTCAACGAAGGCAATCCCGCGCTGCCTTCGGGCGGCAGCCTGACC
The DNA here is from genome assembly GCA_019245455.1 of Sphingomonadaceae bacterium. Lineage (GTDB taxonomy): Bacteria > Pseudomonadota > Alphaproteobacteria > Sphingomonadales > Sphingomonadaceae > Polymorphobacter_B. Next base: position 13,029 of record JAFARM010000167.1, read on the forward strand.
CTGAAGTCGGGCCCCGTGGCGGGCGTGCCGGCGTACAACCCCGCCGACCCGACCTGCCCCGCCAGCGCGTTCAAGGCGTTCACGTCCGCAGACCGGTTCAACTTCGGGCCATTCAACTATTTCCTGACGCCGTCGGAGCGCTACGGGGCGTGGGTCAGCATCAAGCAGGAACTCGGCGACACGGTGAACCTGCGCATCAAGGCGGCGTACAACCGGCGCAACTCGCAGAACCAGGCGGCCTTCCTGCCGCTGTTCGTCGGCCCCGACGCGGGCAACGGCAACCTGCTCGACACGATCACCATCGATGCGTCGAACCCGTACAACCCGTTCGGCACGCTGTCGGCCGGCGGCAACGGCACGCCTGCGACCTATTCCTTCATCGCCCGCCGGCTGGTCGAGGCCGGGCAGCGGACGTACACGCAGCACGTCGACACGATCGACGGCACGGCGACGCTCGACGGCTCGTTCCACATCGGTGCCCACAAGTGGTTCTGGGACCTGAACGCCAGCTTCGGCCTGAACGACGCCCACCAGACCTTCACCGGCAACATCAACGCCGCCAGGCTCGCGCAGGCGCTGGGGCCGGTGGCGAACTGCACCGCGCCGTGCGTGCCGTTCGACATCTTCGGCGGCGCAGGCTCGGTGACGCCGGCGATGCTCGCCTTCATCGGCTTCACCGAACAGGACAAGTCGAACCAGGAGCTGTTCGACTATACCGCCAACCTGAGCGGCGACCTGCTCGACCTGCCCGCGGGCCCGCTCGGTATCGCCGTCGGCTATGAGCACCGCTACCAGTTCGGCAGCTACGACCCCGATCCGGTGATCGTCGCCGGGCTGGGCGCGGACATTCCGTCGCAGCCGGCGCGCGGCCATTACGACACCAACGAGGTCTATGGCGAAATCCGCGTGCCGATCCTGAAGGACGTGCCCTTCTTCCACTCGCTCGAAGCCGACGGCGCGATCCGCTACGCCGACTATTCGACCGGGTTCAACAGCATGACCTACACCGGCACCGGCCTGTGGAAGCCCGTGCCCGACCTGCTGCTGCGCGGCAGCTACGCCACCGGCTTCCGCGCGCCGGCGATCGGCGAGCTGTACGGGGCGGCGAGCCGCGCCGACGCGCCGATCAACGACCCCTGCACCAACGTGCCGGGATCGCCCTATCAGGCATCGGCCACCGTCCGCGCCAACTGCACGGCGAACGGCGTGCCGGCGAACGGCAGCTATCAGGAGCCGAGCGGCGGTCAGCTCGCGGTGCTGACCGGCGGCAACGCGGCGCTGCACCCGGAAAAGTCGCGCACGCTGCTGTTCGGCGGCGTCTATTCGCCGGCCTGGGCGCGCCACAGCGGCTTCGCCAGTGCGCTGAGCCTGGAGGTCAATTACTATGACATCCAGGTCAAGGACGCGATCGCGCCGACCGATGCGCAGCTGACGCTCAGCCGCTGCGCCCTGTCGGCCGATCCGTTGAGCTGCGCTGCCATCACGCGCACGCCGTCGGGGCTGATCCAGCGGATCAACGCGACGCTGCAGAACATCGGCGACATCCGCACGCGCGGCATCGACGTGACCTTCAGCTACCGCTCGCCGAAGACGCCGTTCGGGGCGTTCGGCCTGTCGCTCGACGGCAACTATCTGCTGAAGTACACCGAGACCTTCCCGGCGGCGGTCGGCTTCACGACGACGAGCTACCTCGGCACGACCCGCGGCTTCCCCGATCAGTCGTACCCGCATTTCAAGGGCACGGGCGTCATCGACTGGCAGTGGCGCGACATCGATGCGTCGTTCACCGGCCGCTACATCGACCATGTCTACGAAAGCTCGGTCGTCGCCGGCAACCGGCTGGGCAACACCTTCTACGGCGACGTGCGCCTGACCTTCACGCCGGCGGTGCTGAGCCACAAGGTCGACTTCACGATCGGCGTCAACAACGTGTTCAACAAGAATCCGCCGGCCTGCTACAGCTGCACGGGGCCGAACTACGATCCGACGACGTACGACGTGCCGGGGCAGTTCGGCTATCTGCGCGTGGGCGTGCGGCTGTAGTCTGAGGGTGGGGGTGCGCTGTAGCGGCTCCCCTCCCCTTCAGGGGAGGGGCCGGGGGTGGGGAAGTCAGCGGACGACGCCACTTCCCCACCCCCGGGCCGCGCGTTCCGCGCGTCTCTCGCCCCTCCCCTGAAGGGGAGGGGAGATGGCGCGCGGGTCAGCCGCGCCGCGCCGAGAAAATCGGCCCTACGCCTCGATCAGCGGTTCGCCCGTCTCCGCGGCGGGCGCGTCGGGTGCCGCCCCCTTCTTCGCCCGCTTCGGCTTCGGCGCGGCCTTGACGATCTCGAACGCCAGCGCGTCGTCGCGCACGTGGACGCGCACCTCGCCGCCGCGGACCAGCTTGCCGAACAGCAGCTCCTCGGCGAGCGGCTGCTTGATCTTCTCGCTGATCAGCCGCGCCATCGGCCGCGCGCCCATCGTCTTGTCATAGCCGCGCGCGATCAGCCACTCCTTGGCGGGATCGTCGAGGCTGATGTGGACGTCGCGTTCGGAGAGCTGCAGCTCGAGCCCGATGACGAACTTGTCGATGACGCGCATGATGACCGACGGCGGCAGCGCCTCGAACGGCACGACCGCGTCCAGCCGGTTCCTGAACTCCGGCGTGAACATCCGCTTGATCGCCTCCTCGTCCTCGCCCTCGCGGGTGACGGCACCGAAGCCCAGCCCCTCGCGCGCCATGTCGGCGGCGCCGGCATTGGTCGTCATGATGAGGATGGTGTTGCGGAAATCGACCGTCTTGCCGTGGTGGTCGGTCAGCTTGCCGTTGTCCATCACCTGGAGCAGGATGTTGAACAGGTCCGGGTGCGCCTTCTCGATCTCGTCGAGCAGCAGCACGCCGTGCGGGTTCTGGTCGACCGCGTCGGTCAACAACCCGCCCTGGTCGAAGCCGACATAGCCCGGGGGCGCGCCGATCAGCCGGCTGACCGAGTGGCGCTCCATATATTCGCTCATGTCGAAGCGGGTCAGCGGGATGCCGAGGATCGAGGCGAGCGACTTCGCCACCTCGGTCTTGCCGACGCCGGTCGGGCCACTGAACAGGTAGTTGCCGATCGGCTTGTTCGGTTCGCGCAGGCCGGCGCGGCTGAGCTTGATCGCGCTCGACACGCGCTCGATCGCCTTGTCCTGGCCGAAGACGACGCGCTTGAGGTCGGCCTCCAGCGTCGCCAGCGCCTTCTTGTCGTCGACCGACACCGACTTCGGCGGGATGCGCGCCATGGT
>JAFARM010000236.1 GCA_019245455.1 Sphingomonadaceae bacterium
GCGGCATGGCGCTCAGGTTGGCGACGGTGAGGTGGCAGCGACCGTCGGCGGTATCTGCGGCAGGCGAGACGGTCGCCGCGTTTGCCGTCCACATCGGCGAGGCCGACATAGCGCGGGCGAACAATACCGGGTCGGCGCTGGCGGCGGCGGCGACCTCGTCATCGTCGTCGGTGAAGCCGAGCGCGCGCAGCCAGCCGGTCGCTGGCCGGTCGTGCGGCACGAAAAGCCCCTGCGTCAGCCCCAGGCCGATCGCCGCGCGCATCTTCGCCAGCCCCTGCAGCGCCGCGTCGCGCGGCCGCGACACCGCGCCGGCGTTGGCCGCGCTCGCCTTGTTGCCGGGGGAGAGGGCGGCGTAGTTGTGAGAGGGCCCGACGAGGCCGTCGAAGTTGATCTCGATCATTTCCCCTCCCCTTCAGGGGAGGGGCGAGAGACGCGCGCAGCGCGGCCCGGGGGTGGGGCCGCGGGCGAGGCGTCGACTTCCCCACCCCCCGGCCCCCTCCCCTGAAGGGGAGGGGGAGCAAGGCCCCGCTCGATCCCTCCCGCCGGCGCGTCCGCCTCCAGGCTCGCCACCGGCCAGGCGCAATAGTCGGCGGCGTAGTACGCGCTCGGCCGGTGGTTGCCGCTGAGGCCGATGCCGCCGAAGGGCGCGCTCGACGCCGCGCCGTTGGTCGGGCGGTTCCAGTTGACGACGCCGGCGCGGCTCTCCCGCCAGAAGCGGTCGTACAGCGCGCTCGTGCCGCCGAGCAGCCCGGCGGACAGGCCGAAGCGGGTGGCGTTGGCCTCGGCCATCGCCGCGGCGAAGTCGGCGACGCGGATCACCTGCAGCACCGGGCCGAACAGCTCGGCGTCGGGGCGGTCGGGCACGTCCGTCACGTCGAGGGTCGCCGGCGACAGGAACGGGCGGGCAGGATCGCGGCGGACGAGCGGGCGGATCACGTGCGCACCGCGGCCGACCAGCTTGGCCGTCGCCGCTTCGAGCGCGTCGGCGGCGGCGTTGCTGACAACCGGTCCCATGAACGGCTCGGGCGTGTCGAACGGCGCGCCGATGATTAGCCGGTCGCTCAGCGCCGCGACGGCCGCGACCAGCGCGTCGCCGTCCGGGCCGACGATCAGCCGCCGGGCGCAAGTGCACCGCTGCCCGGCCGACAGGAACGCCGCTTGCACCACCGTCGCCGCCGCCGCGTCGAGGTCGACCTCGGCCACGTCCCAAGCGACCAGCGGGTTGTTGCCGCCCATCTCGAGCGCGAGGACCCTGTGCGGCGTCTCGGCGAACTGCCGCGCCAGCGCCGCGCCGGTGCCGGCCGAGCCGGTGAACAGCAGCCCGTCGATGTCGGCCGCGGCAAGCGCCTCGCCCTCCGCGCGTGCGCCCTGCACCACGGTCAGCACGCCGTCGGGCAGCCCCGCCGCCGCCCAGCAGTCGCCCATGAACGCCCCCACCGCCGGGGTCAGCTCGGACGGCTTGAACACCACCGTGTTCCCCGCGAGCAGAGCCGGGACGATGTGCCCGTTCGGCAGGTGCGCCGGGAAGTTGTACGGCCCGAGCACCGCCAGGACTCCGTGCGGCTTGTGGCGCACCGCCTGGCGGACGGTGGGTTCGCCGCTGCGCGGAGCGGGCACCTCGCCGTGCCGCTCGCCGGCGCGCTCGGCCTGGGCGGCGACCGAGATGGCGACCTTTCCCGCGACGCTGGCGACCTCGGTCCTAGCCTCCCACAGCGGTTTGCCCGTCTCGCGCGCGATCAGCGCGGCAAAGGCGTCGGCGCGGGCGCGGACGGTGGCCGCGAAGGCCTCGGCGACGGCGATGCGCTCAGGTAGCGGCCGCGCCGCCCACGCCGGGAAGGCAGCGCGCGCGGCGGCGACGGCGGCGGCGGGATCGCCGGGCGCGCCCTGCCAGACGAACTCGCCGGTGCAGGGGTCGGTCGAGGTCAGCATCGCCTCCCCTCCCGTTGGCGTTCCGCCGCCTTCGGCTCAGGGGAGGAGCCGAGGGTGGGGAGGTCAGCGGTAAACGGCAGCCTCTCGCACCGCCCCACCCCCGGGCCGCGCTTCGTGCGTCTCTCACCCCTCCCCTTAAGGGCAGGGGTAGGGTCAGATCCCCACATGACGCACCTCGTCGCCCAGCCTGACGCCCATCAGCTCCGCCTCGCCCGCCGGCAGGAGCAGCCCGTCGGCGCACCAGTCGGCGTGGCCGATCCAGGCGCGGAAATCGGCCAGCCGTCCCGCCGCCAGCAGCGCCCGCGGCATCCCGCCCGCGCCATCGGCCAGTTCGCCGACCGGCGCGGCGCGGCTGGCGGCGACGGTGGCAATGCAATCCGTCGGGCACGTCACGGTAGGCCCGCCATCGAAGATGTCGACGTAGTTATCGTAGCGGAAGCCTTCCGCCTCGAGCATCTTCATCGCCGGCACGCCGCGCGGGTGGGGTTTGCCGATCACCGCCTGCGCCGCCTCGGATAGCAGCGACACGTAGACGGGCGACTTCGGCATGAGGTCGGCGATGAACTGGTTGCCGTTGATGCTGTTGAACTCGTCCGCCTCGCGAAAGCGCATCCCGAAGAAACGCGCGCCGAGGCTGTCCCAGAACGGGCTTTCGCCGGCCTCGTCGATGACGCCGCGCAACTCGGCAAGCACCGTGTCGGCGAAGCGCTGCCGATTGGCGGCGATCAGCAGGTAGCGACTGCGCGCCAGCAGCCGGCCGAGCCCGCCGGTACGGAGGTCGGGGTGGAGGAACAGCCCGCCGACCTCGCTCGCGCCGTCGTGGTCGGTGCACAGGTTGAGGAGCCGCATCGAAAAGGTCCGCTGCAGCGCCCGGCTGGTCTGCGACACGGTCGAGATCTTGTAGCTGTAGAACGGCCACTCGCTGCCGACGCGGCTGAACACCGCCGCCGTGCCGCCGATGCGTCCCGTCGACGCCTGTTCGAGGATAAGGAGGTAGAGTTCGTCGACCGGTGCCTCGACGGCCGCTGAGAACGATGCCTGCGACCGTGCCAGCCGCCGCGCGAGCGCGGCGCGGTCGGGTGGAAGGTTGGTGAAGCCGCCGCCGGTCAGCTGCGCGAAGTCGAGCAGCGCGTCCAGGTCGCCGGTATGGGCGGGACGGACGAACCAGGTCATGCGCGGGAACTCGCGGGCCAGGTCATGCGCGGGAACTCGCGGGCCAGGTCTGCGCCGGGCGTCGCGGCGTCGTCATGCGGCCGCCCGCGCGAAGCCGTGCCGCGCGACCCGCAGCAGGACCAGCGCCGATAGCCGAGCGCGCTCGGCGAGACTGTCGACGAGAAGGAATTCGTCGGCCGAATGGATCGCGCCGCCGCGCACGCCCATGGTGTCGACCACGGCCAGGCCGGTGGCTGCGAGATTGTTGCCGTCGCATACGCCGCCGGTATCGCGCCAGCCGACGCCGAGGCCGAGCGCGGTACCACAGCCCCTCACCAGATCGAACGCGCGGCGCTGGTTGGCGTCGAGCGGCTTCGGCGGACGGGCGAAGCCGCCGCTGGCGTCGACCCTCACCTCATGCGCCGCTGCCACCGCTTGGCAGGCACCGGCGATCCCGGCCTGAGCCCGCGCCTGCGCGGCCATTGTCGCCGGGCGGAGGTTGACGTGGACGATCGCAAGATCGGGGACGATGTTGTTCGGTCCGCCGCCGTCGATCTTGGCGACATTCACCGACAGGTCTGAGGTGCCCATTGCCGCGAGGCGCAACACGAGGTCGGCGGCCGCGACGATCGCGTTGCGTCCCGCCTCCGGCTCGCGCCCGGCGTGGGCGGCGCGACCGCGGATGACGACGGCGAAATTGCCGCTGCCGCGCCGGCCCCCGGCCAGCGTGCCGTCAGCGAGCGCCGGCTCGTAGGTCAGGCCGAGGTGGCAGCGCTTGGCCGCCGCTGCCAGCAGCGGCGCGGAGCCCGGCGACGACACCTCCTCGTCGGCGTTGATAACAACCTCGACGCCCAGCTCCGGCGTCGCCGGCAGCACCACCTCGAGCGCGGCGAGCATGACGGCGATGCCTCCCTTCATGTCGGCGACGCCAGGGCCGTTCACGGTACCGGCGTCGCGCCACGTAACCTGCTGGAACGGATGCTCGGCGGCGAACACCGTGTCCATGTGCCCGGTCAGCAGCACGCGCACGGGCGCGTCGGGGCGCACGACGAGGTGAAGGTTCTCGCCGTGCGCCAGCGGCTGCGCCTGTCCGCGCGCATCGACCGTCGTTGCGGCTGCCGGCGCGACGCGCGCGACCGGCCCGAAGGTGCCGAGCACCGGCGTCAGCGCATCCGCCATTGCCGTGAGCCCCGCCAGGTTGCGACTGCCGGAATTGATCGCCGACCAGGCCAGCGCACGATCGAGCGCCGTCGCGGCGTCGATGCGGTCGAGGATCGTGGCCTCGGCGGCGGTCGGTGGCTCGGTCCAGTCGGTCACGGTGCCCTCTTAGGACGGCCATGAGCAAAGCGCCACTCACCCGCGCTTGGCCGAGCCGCAGGCGCACGCTATCCGCCGGCCATGCTGCCGATCCGACCCGCGACCGCCACCGACATCCCGCGCTTGCACGAACTGATCGAGCGCGCCTACCGCGGCGACGGCGCGCGCGCCGGCTGGACGCACGAGGCCGACCTGCTCCGCGGGCCGCGCACCGACGCCGCGAGCATCGCCGCGATCGTGAGGGTACCGGGCCGGGGTTTCCTCGTCGCCGAGGAGGCCGGTGCGATCGTCGCCTGCGTCGAGGTCAGCCTGCGTGGACCAATCGCCTACCTCGGCCAGCTTGCCGTCGAGCCGACGCGGCAGGCGAGCGGCCTCGGCCGCGCCATGATCGCCGCCGCCGAGGCGCACGCGCGGGCGCACGGCGCGACGACGATGGAGATGACCGTCGTCGATCGCCGCACGGAACTTATCGCCTACTACGGCCGTCGCGGCTACGTGCCGACGGGCGAGGTGCGGCCGTTCCCGCCCGAGCTGATCGAGGACACGCCGCTGTCGCTCGTCGTGCTCGCCCGCTTGCTCTGAGCCAGCGCCCGATCGAACAGCCAGACGCGGACGGCACTCGACAAGTTCGTGGTGCGCGCCTCGTCGATCTCGGCGACGAGAGCGTTGAGCGGCTGGCCGCGCTCGGCCGCTGCCGCCTGGAGAGCACTCCAGAACACAGGCTCCAGGCTGAGCGACGTGCGATGGCCGGCGATCGTCAGCGAATGCTTGACGAGCCCTCCTCCCCTCCCCTTCAGGGGAGGGGTCGGGGGTGGGGAAGTCGAACCGTCGGACACGTTCCCACCCCCAGCCCCTCCCGCGAGAGGGAGGGGAGAATACTTAATACATATGCTGCCCGCCGTTGATCGACAGCGTCGATCCGGTCACGAAACCCGCGTCGTCGCTCGTCAGGAAGACGACGCCGCGGGCGATTTCCTGCGCCTGGCCGAGGCGCCCGGCGGGAATCTTGGCGACGATCTTCTCGAGCACGTCCGCGGGAACGGCGGCGACCATGTCGGTGTCGATGTAGCCGGGCGCGATGGCGTTGACCGTGACGTTGGCCCGTGCCCCTTCCTGCGCCAGCGCCTTGGTGAAGCCGTGGATGCCGGATTTCGCCGCGGCATAGTTGACCTGGCCGTATTGGCCGGCCTGACCGTTGATCGAGCCGATGTTGACGATGCGGCCGAACTTGCGCGCGCGCATTCCCGGAAACGCCGCCTTGGCCATGTTGAAGCAGCCGCCGAGGTTCACATCGATCACCTCGCGCCACATTTCGTAGGTCATCTTGAGCAGGGTGCCGTCGCGCGTGATCCCGGCATTGTTGACGACGATGTCGACCGCGCCGTGATCGGCCTCGACCTTGGCGACCGCATCGAGGCAGGCCTGATGGTCCGCGACGTTCCACTTGGTCGCAGCGATGCCGGTGCGCTCGCTGAACTCGGCCGCCTTCCGGTCGTCGCCGCCGTAGTTGGCGATGACCGTGACGCCATTGTCCTTGAGCGCGAGGCTGATCGCCTCGCCGATGCCGCGGGTGCCGCCGGTGACGATCGCGATCCGTGCCATGTGTCTCTCCCCAGAGGTTCCGCGACCTTAGGAAGGCGGCAGCCACCCGGCAAGTTCCCGCCGCACGATTGCCGCAAGCACAGCGTTGCCGACCGCGCCGGCGTTGAGGCACGGCAGATAGGCGAAGTCGGTACCGCCGGCGGCGAGGAAGGTGGCGCGGCCCTCCATCGCCACCTCCTCCAGCGTCTCGAGATTGTCGGCGCTGAAGCCGGGGCAGAGCACCACGAGGCGCTTGATCCCGCGCGCCGGCAGGTCGGCGAGCGTCGCGTCGGTGTAGGGTTTCAGCCACTCGGCGCGACCAAGGCGCGACTGGAACGACACCTCGACGGGCATTGCCGTGCGTTCAGCGAGCAGCCGCGCCGTCTTGCGGCACTGGCAGTGATAGGGGTCACCCTTGTCGAGGGTCGAGCGCGGCATCCCGTGGAACGAGGCGAGCAGCAGATCGGGCGTCCAGCCGAGCGCCGCCACGCCGTGCCCGACGCTCTGCGCCAGCGCGTCGATGTAGGCCGGGTCGTCATGATAAGGCGGCAGCGTTCGGAGTGCCGGCTGCCACCGCCATCGCATCAGCGTGCGAAAGACGAGGTCGTTCGCCGTTCCCGTCGTCGCGCTCGAATACTGCGGATAGAGCGGCGCGATCAGGACGCGCTCGCATCCTGCCTCCTTCAGCGCCGCCAGGCGATCGGGGATCGTCGGCGTGCCGTAGCGCATGGCCCAGTCGACGACGACGCCGGGCAGGTCGGCGGCGAGCGCCGCCGCTTGGGCGAGGGTGATGACGCGGAGCGGCGAATCGCCCGCCGCCGTGTCCCAGATCTTGGCGTAGTTGGCCGCCGTCCGCTGCGGCCGCGTCATTAGGACGACGGTGCGGAGCAGCGGTTGCCACAGGATCGGCGGCAGCTCGACGACGCGGCGGTCCGAGAGGAACTCGGCGAGGTAGCGACGCACCGGCCCGGTTTCGGGCGCAGCGGGCGTGCCGAGGTTGACGAGCAGCACGCCGACGCGGCCGAAGGTCACCGGCGGGTGGTCGGGAGGGAGGTGACTCCTCTCCCCTTTAGCGGAGGGGTCGGGGGTGGAGAAGTCAGCGGCGTACGTCGGCCGCTCGCCCGACGCCCCACCGGGCCGCGGCTGCGCCGCGTCTCTTGCCCCTCCCCTAAGGGGGAGGGGAGCGTCATCGCTCACGTGACGATCGGCAGCGAGCGCGGGCGCTTGCCGGTGGCCGCGAAGATGGCGTTGGCAACCGCCGGCGCGATCGGCGGCGTGCCGGGCTCGCCGACGCCGCCGACAGGCGTGCCCCCAGTCCCGGCGGGGTTGACGAGGATGACGTCGATCGCCGGCGCTTCGGCGAGCGTCAGCGACGGGAAGCCGTCGAAGTTGGTCTGCTCGACCCGGCCGTCA
>JAFARM010000246.1 GCA_019245455.1 Sphingomonadaceae bacterium
GGGCGCGGAGAGCGGCCGGCCGCTGGCGCCCGAGCAATTGGTGACGCTCAATCAGGCGGCGGGCGAGGTGCTGTTCGAGGGACTGGCCGAGCGGCCGGTGCTGTCGATCAATCGCGGCTTCTCCGCGCCGGTGATCGTCGACACCGATCGCACGGCGGCCGACCTCGCCTTCCTGTCGGCGCACGACGACGATCCGTTCGCGCGGTGGGAGGCGACGCAGCAGTTGGCGCTGCGCGTGCTCGCCACCGACGACGATCCGGCCGACTTAGTGACGACGGTCGGGGCGACGCTTGAGCGCGGGCTCGACCCCGAGTTCACGGCGGAGGCGATCCTGCTGCCGACCGAGGCGGTGATCGGCGACCATGCCGAGGTCGTCGAGGTCGACGCCATCCATCGCCGGCGGCAGGGGGCGCGGCGGGCCATCGCGACGACGCTCGCCGAGCCGCTGTGGGACGCCTACCGGAACAACGGCGCCAACCGATACGAGCTGACGCCCGAGGCCAAGGGGCGGCGGGCGCTGAAGAACGTCGCGCTCGGCTATCTGATGCTGATTGGCAGAGCGGCGGCCGACGCTGCCTGGGCGCAGCTGACGGGGGCGGACAACATGACCGACCGCTTCGCCGCGCTGGCGGCGCTGGTCAACGCCGCGCCCGAGCGGCGGGACGCAGCGCTCGCCTGGTTCTATGAGCGGCATAGGAGCGACCCGCTGGTCATCGACAAGTGGTTCAGCGTGCAGGCGACGTCGGTCCAGCCCGACGCCTTCGAGCGGGTGCTGGCGCTGAGGAGCCATCCCGACTTCAATCCCAACAACCCGAACCGGCTGCGGTCGCTGATCGGCGCGTTTGGCATCAATCAGGTCCGTTTCCACGCGGCCGACGGGCAGGCCTACCGCTTCCTCGCCGACGAGATCATCGCGGTCGGCAAGACCAACCCGGGGGCGGCGGCGCGGCTGTCGGTTCCCCTGACCCGTTGGCGGCGGTTCGATGCCGCGCGCGCCGGCCTGATGCGCGCCGAGCTCGAGCGCATCGCCGCCGTGCCGAACCTGTCGCGCGACGTATTCGAGATGGTCAGCAAGAGCCTGGCGGGCTGACTTCCGTCCCTTGAAGGGGAGGGGCTATGGGGGGCAGTCAGCGATGTGGCCTCCCCTCCCCTTCAGGGGAGGGGCCGGGGGTGGGGAAGTCAGCGGCCTCTCGCACCACCCACCCCCGGGCCGCGCTCCGCGCGTCTCTCGCCCCTCCCCTGAAGGGGAGGGGAGTGGCTAGTGCGCCACCCAGTCCGCGACCTGGGCGGCGACCTGATTCGCCGCGGTGTTGAGTGCGATCGCGACGTCGTTCGGCAGCTGCGAGGTCACCGGCGCGCTCGCGTCGAAGCGGCGGACGGCGAAGCTCGCGGTGCCGCCCTTCGGCGCGGTCCCGGTCAGTGCCGCATCGTAGCGGACGCGCACCACGGCGGCCGACGGACTGCGCACGTCAAGGCTAAAGTCGAGCAGCGTTCCCGACAGCGTCCGCCCGCCGGCTGCGGTCGACTGGCGCGGATCGAGCACTGGGATGCCCTTGGCCTGCAGCGTATCGGCAAGGACCCGCTGGAACTCGCGATTGGGCTGCTCTGCCCAGCTGGCCCCGGTCAGATATTCGATCGTCGTGTCGCCGGTTATCACCGGCTGGCGCAGCGTCTGCAGCATCCCCGGCACCGCCGGCACGAGCACCAGAACCGTCGCGTGGGGATCGGTCGTCGCGCCAGCGCCCGGCTGCGGCACGGCCGTCGCGCGCAACGCGAGGAGCGAGGCGGGTGCCTTGGCATTGCCGCCGATCTGGACGATCGGACCACAGGCGGCGACGCCCAACAAGGGCGCGACGGCCAGAAGGGGAAGTAGGCGACGCGTCATTTCTTCCCCTTCTTCGGCGGGACATAGCCCGGCGCGGTATACTCGGGCAGCTTGCGCCCGCCGATCAGCGCGCCGGCCGGATCCTCGTCGAGCTTGGCGGCAATTGCCCCCAGCTGTGCCGTCGCGTCGCGCGCTTCGCGCAGCAGCTGCGCCGTCTCGGGCAGAGTCTGCGTGGTGAAGGCGTCGACGCCGGGCTGCGCGCTGGTGACGACGGCGTCGAGCTTGCCGAGCGTCGCATTGGCGTGCTGCGCCGTCGCGGCGAGATCATGGACGAGCGGCTTGGCGTCGGTCGTCAGCAACGCATCGGCGTGCTGCAGCAGCTGTGTCAGCGCCGTCGCCGCCGCCGTCGCCTGCTTCAGGGTCGTCCGCGTTTCGGCAAGCGCGCCGGCAATCTCCGGTCCGCGATCGGCAAGGCTGCCGGTCAGCCGATCGGTGTTGGCGAGGATGTTGCCCAGGCTCTTGCGATTGGCGGGGTTGAGCAACTCGTTCAACGACGCGGTCAGCGCCGAAACATTGTTGAGCAGCTCCGGCGCGCTCGCCAGCAGCTGGCCGAGCGCCCCGGCGCGCGGCGGAATGACGGGAACGCCGAACGGTCCCGGCTCGGTGATCGGCGAAGCACCGGCCATCGCGCCGTTCAGCTGGATCTGGCTGACGCCGGTAAAGCCGACGCCCTCGATCGCCGCGGTCGTGCCGTGGAGAATGGGCGTATCGGCCTTGATCTCGACGCGCACGCGCACGCTGTCGGGCGAGCGAGGAAGGAGCGCGATCTCCTTGATCTGGCCGACCGGCACGCCCTTGAACTGCACCGGCGAGCCGACGGCCAGCCCGCTGATCGAAGTCTTGTAGAAGATGTCGTACTGCTTTTTCTCGTCGCCCGTGAACTTGGCGAGATACAGAATGAAGCCGAACAGTCCGATCGTCAGGATCAGCACGACGGCGCCCACGAGCACGTAGTTGCTACGCGTTTCCATCAGGCGGGTTCCCGACCGGCACGAAGTGGATGACCAAGACCTGTCAGCACGTCACCCTGCTCCCTGCTCGGTCCCCGCGACCGCCCGCGTCGCGTGGACGGGGGCGGACGGAGTGGGCGGGGCCTTGTCGCTTGCCGCCGCCGCCCGGCCGCGCGGTCCTGAAAAATATTCGCGCACCCACGGGTGGTCAAACGCGATTAGTTCCGGGATCGTTCCGACCTTCAACATGACCCCGTCGCCGAGCACCGCGACGCGGTCGCAGATCGCATACAGCGTGTCGAGGTCGTGGGTGATGAGGAACACCGTCAGCCCCATCGTGTCGCGCATCCCCTTGATCAGCTCGTCGAACGCCGCGGCACCGATCGGGTCGAGGCCGGCCGTCGGTTCGTCGAGAAAGAGCAGATCGGGATCGAGCGCGAGGGCCCGCGCCAGCCCAGCCCGTTTACGCATTCCGCCCGACAGCTCGCTTGGGAACTTCATCCCGGCGAATTCGGGCAGGCCGACCATGGCGATCTTATAGCTGGCGATCTCGTCCATCAGCGCCTGGTCGAGGTGGAAATATTCGCGCATCGGTGCCTCGATGTTCTCCGCCACCGTCAGCGACGAGAACAGCGCACCGTTCTGGAACAGCACACCCCAGCGGCGGCGGAGGTCCTTGGCCGTTTCGGCGTCGAGCGTGCCGATGTCATGGCCAAGCACGTCGATTTCGCCGTCGTCGGGCGTCTGCAGACCGATGATCGACCGCAGCAGCACCGACTTGCCCGTTCCCGATCCGCCGACGACGCCGATTATCTCGCCGCGCCGCACCTCGAGGTTGACGTCCTTGTGGACGACCTGTTCGCCGAAGCTGTTTTTCAGGTGTGCGACGCGGATGACGACATCGTCGCTGACGTGAGCCTCTGCCATCAGACGTAGCCGAGCGCGGTGAAGAAGACGGCGAAGAAGGCGTCGAGAACGATCACCAGGAAGATCGACTGCACCACCGCCTGCGTCGTCCGCTGCCCGACCGATTCCGCATTGCCCGTCACCTGCATCCCCTGAAAACAGCCGGTGACGGCGATGATGAAGCCGAAGACCGGGGCCTTCACCATGCCGATGACGAGGTCGCTGATCGGCGTCACATCCTGGATGCGCTGGACGAAGCTTGCCGGCGGGATGCCGAGCGACGTCCAGCAGAACAGTCCGCCGCCGATAATCGCCATCAGCGCACCATGAAAGGCGAGCAGCGTCATCATGATGATCATGGCAAGGACGCGGGGCAGGACCAGAACCTCGATCGGCGACATCCCGATCGAGCGCATGGCGTCGATCTCCTCGTTCAGCTTCATCGACCCGATCTGCGCCGCGAAGGCCGATCCTGACCGGCCGGCGACCATGATCGCGACGAGCAGAATGCCGAGCTCGCGGACGACCGAGCGGCCGATCAGGTTTACCGTGAAAACCTCCGCGCCGAACTGTTCCAGCTGGACCGCGCCCTGCTGCGCGACGACGATGCCGACCAGGAACAGGAGCAAGGTGATGATGCCGAGCGCATTGGCCCCGACGACCTCCATCTGGTGGACGACGGCGTTGAAGCGGAGCGGCCGGCGTTCGCCCAGGGTCTGCGCGAGGACGATGATCGTCTGGCCGAGGAAGGCCAGGAACTCGCCGAAGGTGTGCAGCACGGCGATGACGCCGGCCCCGATCAGCGCCAGGCGCTCGACGGCGCGGTTGCCGTGCGGCGGCCGGCGCCGCGCCGGCTTGTCATTGGCCGCGACCTGCTCGATCAATCGCCTGGCGTCGTCGGAGACGTGGTCGAGCTGCGCCGTGCGTCCCGCCGCTCGCCAGTCGCGCAGCAGCTTGTGGATCAGCCACGCGCCCGTCGTATCGATGCGCTCGACCCGCTGGAGGTCGATCGTCAGGTCACCGTCAGGGCGAAGGGCTGCCAGGTCGCCGGCAACGTCGCCGATCGACGCCACCGTCAGCGCGCCGGCGAGGTGCACGATGCGCTGTCCGGCGGTCCCGGGATCGTCGAGCGTCAGTGTGGCGGCCATCGGGTCCGATTGTTGGGGGAACGATACGGTTCCGGCAAGCGCGAAACGAAGCGCCTTCGCATCGGTTGCACGACCACGCCTTGGTTGCGTGCGCGCGCCGGTCGCGGGATGAACGCATGATGCGGATCGCCGTCTATGACATGGACCTGACCGTCACCGCCTGGCCGACCTACACGCGCTGGCTTGTGTTCTGGGCGCGCCGCCGTGCCCCGTGGCGCCTCGCCCTGCTGCCGATGGCGGGTGTGGCGGCGGTCGGCTACCGTCTCGGTCTGCTGCCGCGTGGACGGGTCAAGGAGATCGCTCAGGCGTTGCTGATGGGTCCGGCGGCACGCGCCGAGGTCGCCGCTGCAGCGACGGCCTTCGCGGCAACGGTGCCGCTGCGCCCAGGCGCGCTGGCGCAGCTCGCCGCCGACCGGAAGGCAGGGCTCGAGCCGGTGTTGGCAACGGCCAGCCACGCCTTCTATGCCGGCGCAATTGCGGCACGGGTCGGGATCGGCACCGTCGTCGCGACGCGGTCCGTGTGGGCAGGCGACCGGCTGTTGCCGGCGATCGACGGCGAGAACTGCTATGGGCCGGCCAAGGCGGCGATGATCGCCACCGCACTGCCGGAAGCGGCAATCGTCCGCGCCTATTCCGACCACGTCTCCGATGCTTGGCTGCTCGCGGCGGCGAGCGAGGCCGTGGCGGTCAATCCGTCGCGCGCGCTGTCCCGACTGGCCGCGACGCGCGGCTGGCGCATCGTCGATTGGCGGTAGCCAGAGGCTCGCGATCGACGTCAGATGCGAAAACGGGCGGAGCCGAAGCTCCGCCCGTCGTCACCCGATGGCCGATCAGGCGGCCAGCGTACCGAAGCGGCGGCGACGCTGCATCGCACCGACCAGGCCGAAGCCGGCGATGAACAACGCCCAGCTCGCCGGCTCGGGGACGTTGCCGACGTTGGTGGTGTCGATTTCCGAGATCCACGTCGACCAGCGCGAACCGCCGGTGCCGAGCGGGTGATCGGGACCGTCGTTATACTCGCGGGCGAACTCGCCGATGACCCAGAACTTGGTCGGATCGGTCGGATCGACCGTTACCTGGCTGTAATCGCCCCAGCGCTGGCGGCCGACGGCGACCTGTCCATCGACGCTGCCGTTGTGATAGTCGTCGACCAGGCTGACCTTGAGCAGCTCCTCGCCGCCGCGCTGGATCAGGCGGCCGCTGGCGCTCGTCGTGTAGGTACGGGCGAAGAAGCTGACCTTCCCGTCCGCGCCCGAACCCGAGCGATTGTAGCCGATAACGACCTTGCCGTCGGCGTTCACCGACAGCGAGCCCTGGAAGTAATCGTGGATGCCGTCGCCGATCTCGCCCTGCGTCAGCAGCTTGCCGGTCGCGGCGTCGGTCACCTGCCAGCGTACGACGCTGTGGTCGTCGTGCGGCGGCGCGGCGGTGAAGACGCTGTAGATCAGGCCGTTCTGCTCATAGACGTTCGAGCTGACGCGCGGGTCGAGCGCGTCGATGACGCGGTTGTTGTTGGCGTAGGTCGCGTTCGGATTGGCATCGGGAACCGCGTTCGGCTGCCGCGCCGGCCCTTGGAAGGCATAGCTCGACACACCGAGATAATGCCCCTGCGACACGGTCGGATTGCCCGATCCGGCCGAGTTGACGTTGTACGAGACGAGGTCGTTGTAGAACAGCGACTCCGCGACGACCTTGCCGTTTCCGCCCGTGGCGTTGTTGTTGACGCCCTGGATGGCATAGCCGGCATAGGGCGTGACCTGACCGCCGTGGTCGGGATCGTAGCCGTAGACGAATTGCTTAAGGCCCGTCGTCGTCGGCGCGGTGGCGTTGACCAGGCTCGACAGCGGGATGACGTTCAGCGTCGTGCCGCGGAAACGCTCGCCGGCGTTCGTCGGATCGCTGCCGAAGTTGTTGGTGCCGATATAGACAGCGCCGTTGCCGATCGCGAGCGTCGGATAATCGGCGACGCTGCCCGACGGACCGTTCGGACCAGAGTAGCCGGTGAACTTGGTCGACTTCCACCCGCCCGTCGCATCGGCCGTGTTCGAAACGGCGATCTGGATGTCCGAGACGCTGGCACCGAACGACAGCGCGACCCAGCGCTGCGCGGCCTTGTCGAACAGGACGCGGCTGTCGCCGTTAGCCCCCGTCTGGCCGGCCGCCGCCCAGAAGGCGAGGTCGGAGGTCGCCTTCTGCACCGTGCCGTCCTTGCCGAAGACGGCGAAGCCGCCGTTGGCGAACTCGGTGAACTGCGTCGCGCCGACCGCGCCCATCGTGTCGGGCGGGATGAAGTTGCGGCCATAGCTGGCGACGTCGTACTGGCTGATGCCCTCGAAGCTCATCTTGACCTTGGCGGTCGGGACGAAGCTCGCCGACTGGCGCTGCTGGCCGATACTGGCGGCGAGGAGCGGCGTCGCCGCACCGATCGCCGGCGCGTTGTCGCCGGGCGCGGGCGCGTCATATTCCATCTGCTCAAAGCCGAGAAGGTCGGGAATGGCGAAGCCGGTCGCTGCCGACGCCCCCGTAGCCGTGGCGACCGCAACCGCCCCAACCGTCGTCAAATACGTGAGTCTCACTGCCTGCTCCTTGCACCCCGCACCCGCAGAATCGGCGCGTGCGATGTTCTAGTCTCGACACCGTGCGAAGGAGTAGTGCGGGAAAGTCACACACGCCTGAAAACGTGGTTTACGAATAGCTTACGCCTAAAGCGCCGCGCGTTTGGACGTACCTTGCGACGCCTTGCCGCCCACAACGCAAAACGGGCGGAGCCGAAGCTCCGCCCGCCATTGACTTGCTCGGACGCGGATCAGGCCGCGACCGTCTCGCGCCGGCGGCGCTGCAGCGCGCCGACCATGCCGAAGCCGGCGATGAACAGCGCCCATGCCGCCGGCTCGGGCACGCCGCCGGGGTTGAAGCCGAGTGCGATCTGCGTCGTCGACTGCGCATAGGTCGGCGACGATGCGCCGGCCGCCAGGTTCCAGCCGATCGCATCCTGCGCGGCGAGGTCGCGCGAGGTGACGATGCCCGACTGGCCGTCGCAGATGTACGGGTTGAGGATTCCGAGCTTGGGCTGGCGGCAGCTGAACACCAACTGGCCGGTCGCCGGGTTGATCACCTGCGGCGCCTTCCAGTGCGACGCCTGCCAGCCGTCACCGTTGTACGTGCCGGTCGAGAGATAGCCGCCCTCGTACGGGGTGATGCCGCCGTCGAGCGAGAAATAGCTCTTGGTGTTCGTCGTCCAGTCGAGCACGCCCGGCGCGCTGTAGCGGAACAGGTCGAGCGTCTCGCCGAACCAGTCGTTATTCGCGTCGTAGTTCTTGCCGAGCGTACCGTCAGGTAGCACTGCAACGTCAGCGAGCGGGCCACCGGTGCCGAGGACGTCATAGTCATCGACGCCGCTGGTGAACCCCAGCGCGTGGCCGATCTCGTGGATCGCCACCGACAGGAAGTCGGTCTTGTGCGCATCGACGCCGTTGCGCGGGTTGAAGTCGAAGTTGAAGTCCGAGCTGAAGGTGATCGACGCATCGACGTTACCCGGCGCAAAGCTGTAGCCGAGCGCCTTGGCATTGGCGGTCGTCAGCCCGACGACCGAGTTGTTGTAGCCACCGTCGGTGTCGTAAACCTTCGTGCTGTTGTCGATGCCGGTCCGCGCCGTCGCGTCGGTGTAGCCCGGCGTATAGACGCTGAGCGCGCCGACCCCGAGCTGGCCTGGCGTCAGCGTCGGCAGAACCTTCGAAGCGTCGTTGATGCCATAGGCATGGCTGACCAGCCGCGCTTCGACGTTCTGCACCGCGGTCGACACAAAGCTGCTGTGGGTCGAGCCGAGGATGTTCGGGCCGAGGTGGTCGAACGCCGCGTTGATGTTGACGGTGACAGGCGCGCCGGTCGTCGTCAGCACGCTCGACCAGTAACGAGCGGCCTCGGTGAAGCTGTCGTAAGCCCCCTTACTGTAGCCCACCGTGCCCTGCTGCAGGCCGACGCCGTAATTGAGGTGGACCGTAACCGGACTTTGCTTCGGCACCCCCGCATGGGCGACACCCGCCGCGACCAGAGCCGTTGCCGCCATAAGGAACTGCTTCACATGAACCCCCATGAATGTCGTGGTAGAGGATGAAGCATAGTCGGCGCGGTCCTGCCAGTGCCGAACCGCCACAATATCAACTTTTTTCTCGTTACTTAGCCATCAGCGCCGCAATCTTCCGCAGGCGCTGCCGTCACGCTGTCGGGCTCATGCGGCGAGACGCCGCAGCACATAGGGCAGGATGCCGCCTGCGTAGAAATAATCGAGCTCCTGCGCGGTATCGATCCGGCTGACCGTCTCGAAGCTGCCGGTCGAGCCGTCGCCGCGGGTGAAGGCGACCGTCATCGTCTGGCGCGGGGTCATGTCGGCCAAGCCGGTGATGGTGAAGGTCTCGTCGCCGGTCAGCTGCAGCGTCTTGCGGTCGGTGCCGGCGGGGAACTGCAGCGGCAGGACGCCCATGCCGACGAGGTTCGAGCGGTGGATGCGCTCGAAGCTCTCGGCGATGACGGCGCGGACGCCGAGCAGCGTCGTGCCCTTCGCCGCCCAGTCGCGGCTGCTGCCGGTGCCATACTCCTTGCCGGCGATGACGACGAGCGGCGTGCCGGCGGCGCGGTACTTCTCGGCGGCGTCGAAGATGGCGAGCGGTTCGCCGCGGCCCCGATTGTCGCCACCGTCGGCGAGGAAGCGGGTCACGCCACCCTCGACGCCGGGGACAATCTCGTTCTTGATGCGGATGTTGGCGAAGGTGCCGCGCATCATCACCTCGTGGTTGCCGCGCCTGGCACCATAGCTGTTGAACTCGGCGCGGCTGACCTGGCGCTCGTTCAAGTAGCGGCCGGCGGGCGAGGCTTCCTTGATGTTGCCGGCGGGCGAAATGTGGTCGGTCGTCACGCTGTCGCCGAAAATGGCGAGCGGCCGCGCCTCGACGATGTCGGCGACGGGCGTCGGCGTCATCGTCATGCCCTCGAAATAGGGCGGGTTGGCGACATAGGTCGACGCCGGATTCCACTTGTACGTCGCGCCGCCCTCGATCTTGATCGCCTGCCAGTGCGCGTCGCCCTCGAAGACGTTGGCGTAGCGGCTGCGGAACATATCGGCGGTGACGTTGGCCATGACCATGTCGGCGACTTCCTGGTTGGTAGGCCAGATGTCCTTCAGGAACACCTTGCTGCCGTCCTCGGCCTCGCCGATCGGGTCGGTGACCATGTCGCCGCGCAGCGTGCCCTTGATCGCATAGGCGACGACGAGCGGCGGGCTGGCGAGGTAGTTGGCGCGGACGTCGGGCGAGACGCGGCCCTCGAAGTTGCGGTTGCCGGAAAGCACGCTCGCGGCGACGAGGTCGTTTTCGCTGATCGCGGCGCTGATCGGCTCGGGCAGCGGGCCGGAGTTGCCGATGCACGTCGTGCAGCCATAGCCGACGAGGTTGAAGCCGAGCGCGTCGAGGTCGTCCTGTAGCTTCGATTCGGCGAAATAGTCGGTGACGACCTTCGATCCGGGGGCGAGGCTGGTCTTGACCCAGGGCTTGGTCTTCAGCCCCAGCGCGCGGGCCTTGCGCGCGACGAGGCCGGCGGCGACGAGCACGTTCGGGTTCGACGTGTTGGTGCAGCTGGTGATCGCGGCGATGACGACGTCGCCGTGGCCGAGGTCGTGATCGGTGCCGGCGACGGGTACGCGCTTGTGCCCCTCGTCGCCCGTCTTCTTGTAGCCGCTGGCGAGCTCGGTCTCGAACGCCTCGTCGGCCTGGCCGAGCAGCACGCGGTCCTGCGGCCGGCGCGGCCCGGCAAGCGACGGCTGGACGGTCGACAGGTCGAGGTGGAGCGTGTCGGTGAACACCGGGTCGGCCGACGTCGCGTCGCGCCACATCCCTTGCGCGCGGCAGTATGCCTCGACCAGCGCGATCTGGTGGGCGTCGCGGCCGGTCAGCTTCATGTAGTTGAGCGTCGCCTGGTCGACCGGGAAGAAGCCGCAGGTCGCGCCGTACTCAGGCGCCATGTTGGCGATCGTCGCGCGGTCGGCGAGCGTCAGCGCATCAAGGCCGGGGCCGTAGAACTCGACGAAGCGGCCGACGACGCCGCGCGCGCGCAGCATCTGCGTGACGGTCAGGACGAGGTCGGTGGCGGTGATGCCTTCGGCGAGCGTGCCCGCCAGCTTGAAGCCGACGACCTCCGGGATCAGCATCGACACCGGCTGGCCGAGCATCGCCGCCTCCGCCTCGATGCCGCCGACGCCCCAGCCGAGGACGCCCAGGCCGTTGACCATGGTCGTGTGGCTGTCGGTGCCGACCAGCGTATCGGGATAGGCGATCGTGGCCCCGTCCGCCGCCTCGCTCGTCCACACGGTCCTGGCGAGATACTCGAGGTTGACCTGGTGGCAGATGCCGGTGCCCGGCGGGACGACGCGGAAGCCCTTCAGCGCCGACGAGCCCCAGCGCAGGAACTCGTACCGCTCGATGTTGCGCTTGTACTCGAGGTCCATGTTGTCGGTGAACGCCTTGGGCGTGCCGAACTCGTCGACCATGACCGAGTGGTCGATGACGAGGTCGACCGGGATCTGCGGGTTGATCTTCGCCGGATCGCCGCCGAGCTTGACGATCGCGTCGCGCATCGCCGCCAGATCGACGACGCACGGCACGCCGGTGAAGTCCTGCATCAGCACGCGCGCCGGGCGATAGGCGATCTCGCGGTCGCTGCGGCGGTCGTGCGCCCACTGCGCCATCGCCTCCAGGTCGGCGCGGGTGACAGTCGATCCGTCTTCGAAGCGGAGCAGGTTTTCGAACAGGACCTTCATCGAGAACGGCAGGCGGCTGACGTCGCCGAGCACGTCGGCCGCGGCGGCAAGGCTGAAATAGCCATAGTCCCGGCCGTCGACCGTCAGCGTGCGGCGGGTGTTCAGACTGTCGTGGCCGGTGGCGGTCATGGCGCGGGTCTCCGTGGGCGGCACGTGCATTTTCGTCGGCCGTCGTAACGATGTTACCGCGCGGGGCAAGCGCCCGTACGCTTCCGCCGCGCGAGGCGGTGCGCTATGGCCGCGGTCATCGCCGCTGGAGATGCCGTGAATGTCGACCGCCGCCCGTCGGGCCGAACGCGACCGTGCCCGCGCCGCCCGCGCCGACCTGCTGCCGTTTCTGAAGGCATGGCTCGCCGCTCCGCTGCGCGTTGCCGCCATCGCGCCGTCGGGACGGGCGCTGGCGCGGGCGATGACGGCCGAGATCGGCCCCGAGACGGGTCCGGTGATCGAGTTCGGCCCCGGCACGGGCGTCTTCACGCAGGCGATCCTCGACGCGGGCGTGCCGCCGGAGCAGCTGGTGATGGTCGAGGCCGGCGCAAGCTTTGCCGCGCTGCTGCGCGCGCGCTTTCCGGCGGTGCGCCTGGTCGAAGGCAGCGCCGGCGCGCTCGCCGACGTGCCGCTGTTCGGGCCGGGTGCCGCAGGCGCGGTAGTGAGCGGCCTGCCGCTGCTGTCGATGCCGCGGCCGCTGGTCCGCGCCATCATCGCCAAGGCGTTCGCCGAGCTTCGCTCCGGCGGTGCCCTGTTCCAGTTCACCTACGGCTACCGCTGCCCCGTTCCCGACGCGATCCTCGGCGAGATCGGGCTGACGGCGGCGCGGACGGCGACGGTGCTCGCCAATGCCCCGCCCGCGAGCGTCTACCGGATCGTTCGGCGCTGACGGAGCCGTCGCCTCAGCCAGGGGTTGGTGCTTCGAGAGGAGCCCCCGCCATGACGACCCGCGACGCCCACCACCCGCTGCCCTCCGACCCGCGGGCGCGGCCGGATCGCCTGCCGGAGAGCATCGCCGACGCGCGCGACGGCGACGACGCGCCGGCGGCACCCGAGATCGCACCGCCCGACCATCTCTATCGCGATCCCGATGGCCGGCCGTATCCGGCATGACGGTCACGGGCGGTTCACGCCGCCGCGCGTAGGTCAACCGGCACGACAAGGAGCCTCGTCCATGGTCCGCATCCTGACCGCTACCGCCGCCCTGCTGGCGCTGGCAGCCCCCGCCGTCGCCGCTCGTCTGACGGGCGAAGAGGAGATCGCCAAAGCGCTCGCCGGCCGCACCGCCGGCAAGCCGACCGACTGCCTCTATGAGCACGACATCGACGCGACGACGATCGTCGATCACACCGCGATCCTCTACCGGATGCGCGACGGCACGATCTATCTCAACCGCCCGCGCTCGGGGGCGGAGGCGCTGCGCTCCGAATATGCCCTGCTGACGCGGACGGAGACCGATCAGCTGTGCACGGTCGACATCGTCCGGCTGCTCGACCCGGTCGATCACTTCGAGACAGGCTTCGTCGGGCTCGGGCCGTTCATCCCCTATCCCCGGCCGCCGAAGCCGTGACGCGCTAGGGCCTGCCGAGCCACGCGCCGAGGGCAGGGGCGGCGTCGCGGGTGCCCCGAGCAGGCCGAGGTCCTCAAAGCTGACGTGGCGGCGGGCAAGGCAGGTCTGCATCGCCGCCGGGCCTAGCGGCGACGGACCGGCGGGCGCGGGAAGCGGGTAGCGCGGCGGGCGGGCGCGTGCTTTGATCGACCCCTGGCGCGGCATGGCGGGGCAAAGCTTTGGACACGGACGCGCGGCCCTTTGGCTTCTGGACGGCGACCGCGCTCGTCGTCGGCGGAATGATCGGGTCGGGCGTGTTCCTGCTGCCCGCCGCCCTCGCGCCGTTCGGCTGGACCGGGGCGCTGGCGTGGGTCGTCGCCACCGGCGGTGCGCTCGCCATCGCCTATACGCTGGCCCGGCTGACGGCGACGATGCCGGCGGCGAGCGGGGCGGTGGCGGTCGTCGGTGCGGTGCTGGGCGCGGTACCGGGGCTGCTCGTCGGCTGGAGCTATTGGATCGCGGTGCTGGCCGCCAACGCCGCCATCGCCATCGCCGCGACGAGCTACCTCGCGGCGCTGTGGCCGCCGCTCGATGCGACGCCGCTGACGGGGGCGCTGGTGGCGGTCGCGCTGATCTGGGCGCTGACCCTGCTCAACCTCGGCGGGGCGCGGCGGGCGGGGGCGTTTCAGGTGGTGACGACGCTCCTCAAGCTGGTGCCGCTCGCCGCCGTCGTCGTGCTCGCCGTCGCCGCGGAGGCGGGGGGACGGGCGACGCTGCCGCCGCTCCGCCTCACGCCGGCCGGGCTGCCGACGGCGGTGACGCTGGCGCTGTTCGCCCTCGTCGGCTTCGAGGCGGCCGGCATCGCCGCCGAGCGGGTGCGCGATCCGGCGCGGACGGTGATGCGGGCGACGATGGCGGGCACGGCGCTGACGGGGGCGCTGTACATCCTCGTCTGCTCGGCGATCGTCCTGCTGCTGCCGGGGAGCGCGGTGGCGGCGTCGGGGGCACCGTTCGAGCTGTTCGTCCGCACCTTCGCCGGGCGCGGGTCGGGCCTGTCGGTCGCCGCCTTCGCCGCCGTCGCCGCGATCGGGGCGCTCAACGGCTGGGTGCTGATCCAGGGCGAATTGCCGCTCGGCATGGCGCGGGCCGGGCTGCTGCCG
>JAFARM010000398.1 GCA_019245455.1 Sphingomonadaceae bacterium
TCGCCGAGCACGACCGCGCGTGTCACCGCCTCGTCGGGCGAGCGCGGCGTCAGGCTGTAGGTTCCGGGCAGGTCGATCAGGCGCACAGCGCGCCCGTCGGGCAGCGGCAGCCGGCCCGACTTACGCTCGACGGTGACGCCGGGATAGTTGCCGACCTTCTGCCGCGATCCGGTCAGCGCGTTGAACAGGCTGGTCTTGCCGGCGTTGGGATTGCCGACCAGCGCGACGACCGGCTCGGCGGTGCCGATGGCGGCAACCGGCGCGTCGAGAACCGCCGTCGTCACGCCGCGCGCTCGACGACGACCATCGCCGCCAGCTTGCGCCGCAGCGCCACGCCCATGTTGCCGACGCGCAGCATCATCGGATCGCCGCCAAAAGGGGCACGATGGAGCAGCTGGACGTCGACGCCCTCGTCGAACCCCATCTCGTGGAGCTGGCGCGCGTTCGCCGGGTCGACGGCGTCGCGGTCGATGGCGACGATGGTCGCGGCGTCGCCGGGGCTCAGGTCGCACAGGTTCAGCGGCAGCATCGTCTCGCCCGTCCTACGGTCACTCGCAAATGCGAACGATTAGCGACTACGACAAGGGTTGGAAAGGCCGATCTTCGACGACGCGGCTTGCCGCTGCCCTGGCACCGCCGCCGCCATCTTACAGGCGATCGTCCCGCACCGGCTGCGTCATGATGGGTGCAGCGTTTGCCGCGCACGTGCGGTAGGGGGCGGACATGGCGCGGTTCCGCTCCTTCCTCATCCGCCGTCCGTGGCTGGCCTTGGCGCTGGCTGTCCTGGCGCTTGCCGTCCGCGTGGCGGTGCCGGCGGGGACGATGCCGGCGACGGGCGGCCTCGTCATCTGCTCGGGCCATGGCGCGAAGACGCGCATGGCACCTTCCGCGCCGGCAAAGCCCGCCGACAAGGGCGATGCGCCGTGCGCCTTCACCGGCCTGCTCGCCGCCGCGATGGATGCACCGGCGCTCCCCGCGCTGCTGCCCCCCTCGCTGGTCGCCGTCGTGCTTGCTCTGGCCGCGCTCACCTCGGTCGTCCTCGCCCCGCGCCGCCTGTGGCCGCCCCGCCGCGGGCCGCCGGCCGAAGCCTTCGCCTGACCCGTTCCGCGCGCCAGCGCATCAAGCGAAAGCCTTTTCCATGTCCCGTATCCCCCGCGGCCTTGCTGCCGCGTGCCTGCTGCTGCCTGCGCCCGCGCTCGCCTGTTCGAGCTGCGGCTGCGCGCTCACCTCCGACTGGCTGAGCCAGGGCCTCGTCTCCGTTCCCGGTACCGTCCTCACCCTGCGCTACGACGACGTGCCGCAGACCCGCCTCCAGGACGGCCGCCGCGCCGTCGACCGGTCGGCCGTCGTCTACCCTGCCGACCGCGAGATCGAGCAGTACACGTACAATCATTATTTCACCGCGACGCTGGACCATCAGTTCGCCAGTCCCTGGGGCGTCAACCTGCAGATCCCGCTGGTGTACCGGCCGCACGTCACCACGGCACCCGGCGACACCGACTTCACCTCGTCGACGACGGGTGGTCTCGGCGACATCCGCCTGACCGGGCGGTGGCAGGGGTTCGGCGGGCCGGGGATCACCGGCATCCAGTTCGGGCTGAAGCTGCCCACCGGCAGCTTCCACGAGCATTTCACCGGGGGTCCGGGGGCGGGCGACGAGGTCGACCGCGGCCTCGATCCCGGCACGGGGACGGTCGACGCCCTAGTTGGCGCGTACCACTATGGCCGCATCGCGCCGAAGGTCGACATCATCCTGCAGGCGCTGGCGCAGATCCCGCTGAACGAGCGCGAGGGGTACAAGCCGGCGACGGCCGAGAACTTCTCGGTCGGCTTCCACTATACCGGCTGGCGCGGCATCACACCGCAGCTTCAGGTCAACCTGCGGCTGGCGAGCAAGGATTCGGGCGTCAACGCCGACCCCGACCACAGCGGCGGCGAGCTGCTGTACGTCGCGCCCGGCGGCATCGTCCGGCTGGGCAAGCGGGCGTCGGCCTTCGCCTATGTCCAGGTGCCGGTGTACCAGCGGGTGATCGGGTACCAGCTGGTGCCGACGTGCACAGCGTCGGTGGGGATCAACTACCGGCTCTGAGCTCCTCCCCATTGGGGGAGGTGGCGCGCAGCGCCGGAGGGGGCCCTCGGCGGCAGGCCCCCTCCGTCACGGCTGCGCCGTGCCACCTCCCCCGGTGGGGGAGGATCAGACCGCGGGGTACCGCAACCGCCCCAGCAACTGCGCCACGTTCGGCAGGCGTCCGGTCGCGCTGCGGAGGCGCGCCTTCGCCTTCTCGATGCCCATGATCCCCTCGATCCGCCGGTCGAGGAAGGCCCAGGTGTCGGCGCGCCCGTCGCTCTCGTCGGCCAGCCAGTAGAGCAGCGTCGCGGCGTACACCGCCCCCAGCGTCGCGCGCTTGGTATAGTGGTTGAAGTCGGTCGCCGTGTCGCCGCACGCGCGCCAGATGGAGTCGGCCGTGCGCCACGTCGTCCGCGCGCTGACCGCCGGGTGCATGGCGAGCACCGTCAAGGTCCGCCGCACCGTCTCGCGCTCGTCCTCGGCCTGTTCGAGGCGAAGGCGGATGGCGCGGGTTACCCGCTCGCGCACCTTGGCGGGCGGCAGCCCTTCGAGCGCGGCGGTCATACGCGCGTTGGCGAGGTCGGTGTACGCGACCGCCATCTGGGTCGCGCCGCCGGGGAAGACCAGCGCCGCGACATCCGGGTCGATACCGGCGTCGCGCGCACCGGCGGCGAGGCTGACGTCGGTCCAGCCGTCGAAGGCGACGTGCGGCACCATGGCCGCGACCAGCCGCGGGCGGAGCTCGTCAAGGGTCTCGTCGGTCATGGCTCCCTCTAGCGCGGCGGCGGCAGCGACACTAGCGCGCTGGCGTCGCGGCGGGGTCGACCCTATCTCGCGCCGTATGGATGAGGCGAACACCCTCGGCGGCCGGCTGGCGCGCTATGCCCGGGTCGGCGGCACCGGCGTCGGCTTGGCCGCTCGTTTCGCCGGGGCGCGGCTGACCGGCGGCGGCGATGCAACCACGGCGGCCGCGCAGCTGCGCGTCGCCTTAGGCGGGCTCAAGGGTCCGGTGATGAAGATCGCGCAGATCCTGTCGACCGTGCCCGGTGCGGTGCCCGAGGAGTTCGCCCGCGAGCTGTCGCAGCTCCAGGCCGACGCGCCGCCGATGGGCTGGCCGTTCGTCAAGCGGCGGATGAAGGCCGAGCTGGGGGCGGATTGGGAGACGAAGTTCGCCAGCTTCGACCGCGAGGCGTCGGCCGCCGCCAGCCTCGGCCAGGTTCACCGCGCGGTCGCCCACGATGGCCGCGCCCTCGCCTGCAAGCTGCAGTACCCCGACATGGCGAGCGCGGTCGAGGCCGACTTGGGCCAGCTCGACGTGCTGTTCGGCCTGTATCGTCAGTTCGATCGCTCGATCGACACGGGCCTGATCCGCGGCGAACTCGCCGACCGGCTGCGCGAGGAGCTCGACTATACCCGCGAGGCCAAACACCTGGCGCTGTATCGCGAGATGCTGAGCGGCCAGCCGGCCGTGTGCCTGCCGGAGGTCATGCCCGACCTGTCGACCGCGCGCCTGCTGACGATGACGTGGCTGACGGGCAAGCCGCTGCTCAGCTACAAGGATGCCAGCCAAGACGAGCGCAACCGCATCGCCGAGACGCTGTTCCGCGCCTGGTATTGGCCGCTCCACCACTACGGCGTGATCCACGGCGACCCGCACCTCGGCAACTACGCCGTGCGCGACGATCTCGGGATTAACCTGCTCGACTTCGGCTGCATCCGCGTCTTCCCGGCGCGCTTCATCGGCGGCGTCGTCGACCTGTTCCACGCCCTCGAGCGCGGCGACGACGCGCTGGCGGTGGACGCCTTCGAGCGGTGGGGCTTTGTCGGCCTGTCGCGCGAGATCATCGACACGCTGCTGATCTGGGCCAAGTTCCTCTACGGCCCGCTGCTCGACGACCGCGTCCGGCGCATCGACGACGAGGGCCGCCCGGTCGACTATGGCCGCGAGACGGCGCAGAAGGTCCACGCCCGGCTGAAGCAGCTCGGCACCGTCACCGTGCCGAGCGAGTTCGTCTTCATGGACCGCGCCGCGATCGGGCTGGGCGGCGTGTTCATGCACCTGCGCGCCGAGCGCAACTGGCACCGGCTGTTCGGCGAGATGATCGCCGGCCACGACGACGCGGCGCTCGCGGCGCGGCAGAAGGGCGCGCTCGACCGCGCCGGCCTCGCCCCGCCGGCGACGGCGACCGGCATCGCCTGACCCTTTCCTCGTTCGCCGGCGCTGCTATTAGTCCGGCGCGACCCCGTGCGAGGAGCCGAGATGGCCGACGACCCGACCGCCGCCACACCTGAGGCCAACGTGCCCAATGTGCGCTTCTACCACAGCTTCACGCGGGTGCTATGGTACGCGATCTGCGCCATTGCGCTGCTGCTGATCGCTCTGGCAGTGTTGCTGGTACGCTAGGCCGCGCGAGGGGGTATGATGCGGATCGGGGTGCTGCGCGAGACGGCCGAAGCCGAACGGCGGGTCGCCGCGACCCCGGAGACGGTCAAGAAGCTGACCCAGCTCGGCGCGACGGTGGCGGTCGAGGCGGGCGCGGGCGCGGGCGCGAACATCGCCGACGCCGCCTTCGCCGATGCCGGCGCGAGCGTCGGCGACCGCGCCGCGACGGTGGCCGGCAGCGACCTGATCCTGGCCATCCAGACGCCCGACGCCGGCGACCTGCCCGGCATCAAGCCCGGCGCGATGCTGGCGGGCATCGTCGCCCCCTTCACCAACCGGCCGCGGACCGACGGCTATGCCGCCGCCGGCATCACGGCGATGGCGATGGAGCTGCTGCCGCGCATCACGCGCGCGCAGTCGATGGATGTGCTGTCGTCGCAGTCGAACCTTTCGGGCTATAAGGCGGTGATCGACGCCGCCGAGGCCTATGGCCGCGCCTTCCCGATGATGATGACGGCGGCGGGAACGATCAGCGCCGCGCGCGTCTTCGTCATGGGCGTCGGCGTCGCCGGGCTTCAGGCGATCGCCACCGCGCGGCGGCTGGGGGCGCTGGTCAGCGCCACCGACGTCCGCGCCGCGACCAAGGAGCAGATCGAAAGCTTGGGCGCGAAGGCGATCTTCGTCGACACGGTCAAGGGCATCGAGGGCGAGGGCAGCGGCGGCTACGCCACCGAGATGAGCGACGAATACAAGGCGGCGCAGGCGGCGCTGGTGTCGAGCCACATCGCCAAGCAGGACATCGTCATCACCACCGCCCTCATCCCCGGCCGCCCCGCCCCGCGCCTGATCAGCGACGCGCAGATCGCCTCGATGCGGGCCGGCAGCGTCATCGTCGACCTGGCGGTCGAGAGCGGCGGCAATGTCGAGGGATCGAAGCCCGGCGAGATCGTCCACGCCCACGGCGTCACCATCATCGGCCACAGGAACGTGCCGAGCCGCATGGCCGCCGACGCCAGCGCGCTGTTCGCCCGCAACTTCTACAACTTCATCGCCGCCTTCTGGGACAAGGAAGCCGGGCTGAAGCTGCCCGAGGACGACGAGATGGTGAAGGGCGTGACCGTGACGCGCGGCGGGGCGGTCGTGCACGAGCGGCTGGTGGGGTGATGGCGGCGGGCCCCCTCCGTCGCGCTGACG